>JBFZEO010000061.1:0-6306 GCA_041306845.1 Spirochaetota bacterium | reverse complement strand
CCTTCGGTAAAAATAGTCAGTTTCATTTGTATACAACCCTTATATATCCCGATTTTTTTTTATCGGTTACGTTCATAGATAAAATCTTTCCCCGTCTGAAGTAGTTCTTTTTATCTTCATTTCTTTCAAAATTATCATAGCAAACATCAACAACATTTATAAAATCATAAGAATAAAGAGTGTCGACGAGATCTCCCGTCCTTTGATAATTACCGTTCACAAGATATTGTGATATGTTTCTCATCATGATTGTTATCATCCGTTTTTTACTCGTGATGATACATAACAGCCATATAACAGCTGATGAGATGATAAAAGCAATAATCGATCTTTTTATAAGTATTGGATTCAATTTGTATAATTTTCCGTCATTAAGTCAGTGTTTATCCGGGTTATTATATAAAAATATTTAAAAATACACAAAATATATTAACAAAAATTATAAAAATTCGATAATAGTCATAGAAGTTTTTACAAAATATATAATTTGGAGATAAAATTATGGTGAGAGGGATATATACAAGTGCAGCCGGGATGAATGTAATGCAGAGTAAACTCGATATTATCTCCAATAATCTGGCAAATGTTGATCTTGCTTCATATAAAAAAGATGTTGCTGTTATGAAGTCTTTTCCCGATATTCAGATAAGGCGCGGTTCGGATGACGGAGTTGTTTCATTCCCGCTGGGCAGCTATGACACGATGCCTTTTGTCGGTAAACTCGGTACAGGTGTTGAGTTGAATGAGTCTTTTACTATTTACGAGCAGGGCTCGCTGCAGGAGACAAATAACGATTTTGATATAGCTCTTGACGGTAAGGGGTTTTTTGCTGTTATGACAGATAGGGGAGAGCGTTACTCGAGGAATGGGACTCTGACTATCGATAAAGAGGGGTTCCTCGTAACTAAAGAGGGTTTCAAAGTTATCATGGAGGACGGTAATCCCATTAAGATAAAACAAAACAACTTCAGTATAGATAAAGAGGGAAATGTTGTTGTCAATAAAGAGTATGAACAGGATCCGGAGAGACTTGTCCAGCGTGATGAGAATGAGTGGAAGGAGAAAGAGCAGATCGGCAGGTTGAAACTTGTCAGGTTTCCGAGAGAACGGGAACTTAGAAGGGAAGGATCATCATTCTACTACGAATCGGAATTTACCGGAAAACACTATATACCCGAGGGTAAAGATCGCCCTGTAATCCTGCAGGGGTTTAAAGAGGCTTCAAATGTCAATGTTGTTACAGAAATGGTGCAGATGATAGAGGTTCAGAGACTATATGAGGCTAATCAGAAATCTATCCAGAATCACGATCAGCTCCTTGGTAAGATGATAAATCAGGCGGGACTTGCGAGATAAAATCGTTTCTGATAATCCAGTTTAAAATATTAAAGGACACTCTTTTGTGTCCTTTTTTTTAACATTTTATTGATTCATGTGCTATTTTCGGGAAGATGTTATTGTTTATCCTCTTTTTTGCACTCTTCCTGATAGTTTCTGACGAGTTCTGTAAAGCTGTAAACAGCCGAATCGAGTTCTTTTATAAGAAGGTCTCTTGTTGAAATTTCCTCAATCTTGCTAACGATATTTGCTGCGATATTTATGGCAGCCCTTTTGTAGTTTATATCTGTTAGATCCAACTTTTTTGCATTTTCTGTTTTTACTGACATATACTCCCCCTTATGCAAGTAATATTTTTTAAGGAATACGTCCTTTCAGTGCTCTGATAAAATCTTTCAAATCAGTATTAACTGATATCAATTATTTACACTTCTCATATTACTATATTAGACAGCATTCTAATAAAAATCAATTATGAAAAATATATTTTTTATATCTTTTTACAATTGATTTTAATAATAGCTGTCTTTAAAATAAAAACTGTTCTCCGGTGTCTCTTTCAAATCCGGATATCGTGACCCCTATTAATCTTATTTTTTTATTAATGTCAATACTCTCGAGTATTTTTAGTATCATTGAGTGGAAGAGGTTAAATTCATTTGAGTAATACGGGATGCTTTTGGACCTTGTTATCTGGATAAAGTCGGCGAATTTAATCTTTAATGTTATTGTTTTCCATTTAGAATTTTCCTCCCCGGCCCTTGATGTAACCTCGGAGAGCTGTTCATATATAATGGTTTTTATATAGTTTATGTTGTCTGTATCGGTCTTTAGTGTTTTCTCAGACCCTATTGATTTTAATTTATGTGAGGAGATAACCTCTCTTTCGTCTATCCCTCTGATGTAATAATAGAGCTTTTCTCCGAAACTGCCGAAATAATCTATCATTTTAATAAGGTCATATTTATAAAAGTCTCCGCAGTATGTTCCGAGATTGAGTCTCTTTATCTTTTTACAGGTTTCCTCTCCGACCCCGTTTATATCGTTAATCGGGATAATTTTTATGAAATCTGCAACTTTGTTCGGCGGTACCACTGTCAATCCGTCCGGTTTTTTATAATCTGAACATATTTTTGCCAGGAGTTTATTGACAGAAACTCCGGCAGATGCGGTAAGTGAGAGCTCATTTTTGATCCTATTTTTTATATCCGCAGCGATGAGTGAGGCGGACGATGAATTTGTGACATCGAGATAACATTCATCGAGAGCTACTTTCTCTATTATATCAGTATAGTCTTTGTATATGTTGTATAATTGTCCGGAGATCTGTTCGTACTTGCTGAAATTTGGTTCAACTATTATCAGATCTTTGCATAGTTTAAGCGCTGCGCTTGTGCTCATTGCCGAGTGAATGCCGAATTTTCGTGCTTCATAGGAGGCTGTTGCGACAACTCCCCGTTCCTCCGGCCTCCTCCCAATGATGATAGGTTTACCGCGCAGATCGGGATTGTCGCGCTGTTCCACCGATGCGTAAAAAGCGTCCATGTCTATGTGAATTATTTTTCTGTCCATATTTAAAAAGTCCTGCTTATTGTACAAAATAAAAAAAAGTATCAACTTAATAAAACTTGACTATTTTGACATTACATTTTATAATTTGTTCACTATACATACCGGTTGTTTGTTTTTGCAGATGTATTTTGTCCGGTCAGTATACTTTATTCAACAGAGAAAAACAATATTTGATGAAAGTTTACAAAAATCCGTTTATTTTGATAATCTTATCTGCTTTTTTCCTGTCATGCAGTAATCCCGGCGAGAGAGATATTGAGTTTGTAAAAGGTTATGCAGATGCCAGCTCTATAGATTTTAGTAAGGATCTTTTTTTACTTTCCGGAGAATGGGAGTTTTATCCCGGCGAATTTAAACTGGATTTTGATAATACAAAAAAAAAATATATAAAGGTTCCCGGTGTATGGACAGGCAGTACAGGCACTCCGTACGGGTACGCCACTTACAGGCTAAAACTTAAAGTTGATCCCGGCGAAAATATCTATTCTCTCAAACTGAAGAGGATTGTCGGGGCGTATGATCTGTACATTAATAAGAAATTTTACATACGAAACGGTAAACCGGGAAGATTTGCATCCACATCCAGATCGGCTTATGTGACACAGACGATCTCTTTTATAAACGATAAAAGCGGTTTTCTCGATATTGTCCTCCATGTTTCCAATTTTCATGATCCGTCCGGCGGCGGGCTTTTTCAGAAGATCTATCTTGGCGGACAAAATAAACTTTATAATTACAACACTAACATAACGGCTCTCCAGCTTTTTATCATAGGTTGTATATTAATGTCCGGTATTTATCATATTGTTATCTTCCTTTTTAGAAGAACCGATGTCGTTCCGCTGTTTTTTGGTCTTTATTGTCTTGTTATGGCGTTCAGACCTATGTTTCTCGACGAGACTTTTATCCATAGGATAATTTTGGGGATACCGTGGGAAGTTGCATTTAAGATTGAGATATTTACAGTTTTCGGAAGCAGTCCGTTATTATCGATACTTTTGTCTAAATTGTACAAAGATGAGATTGATTCTACCGTTATAAATATCTACACAATAGTTGTTTCTATGATTTGCGTTTTCCTTGTCGTATTGAGAGCACCATATTTTATTGAACTCCTTAAAATATTTTATATTACAACTATAATTGCTACTGTTTATGTTTATGTCGGCATTATAAGTGCGGTTAAGCGGAAACGGCAGGGATCAATTATTTTTTTAATAGGATTCTCTGTTTTTTTAATTGCGATGGTGAATGATATTTTATTTGCCATAAATTTAATTCATACTGATTTTATGATGCAGTACGGAATGTTTGTTTTTGTTGTAGCACAGACATTTGTTGTTGCGCAGAGGTTTACCGATAATTTCTCGATGACAGAAAAACTTAACAGCGAGCTCTATCTATCCAAGGAGAGACAACTTCTTATAAACAAGGATCTGGAAAAAGTAATCGATGAGAGAAAAAATCAGCTTGAGAAAGAGATTGCTGAGAAAGAAAAGATGAAATGGGAACTTATCAAACATCAGAAATTGGAGGCTGTCGGTATCTTAGCCGGCGGGATAGCCCATGATCTTAATAATCTACTTACTATAATAATGGGGAATATATTCTTATCAAAAGAGATGACTGATAACGATGATATAAAAACGTCGCTTGAAGATGCTGAAAAAGCCGGGCAGAGGGCAACCGAGATTGCAAATCAGCTTTTAACATTCTCACGAGGCGGCTCTCCCGTAAAGGCTGTATCATCGATTGTAGAGTTGATAAAGTCGACAGCTCTCCTATCTCTGCGAGGTTCGAACATCGTCTATAACTTTAATTTCGGTAACGGTATCAAAAACTGCCGGATCGATCAGGGACAGATAAGTCAGGTAATAAGCAATATTGTTATAAATGCCAAACAGGCTATGGAGAATGGCGGTTCGATTGATTTTTATCTTAACAATGTTTTTATCAAAGAAAAAAACAAACATAACATGAAATCCGGTAATTATGTTGAGTTAAAGATAAAAGACACCGGACACGGCATCCCAGAGAAACTCCTTGGAAGCATATTTGATCCGTTCTTCACTACGAAGAAAAACGGGAAAGGTCTCGGATTATCTTTAAGTTATTCGATTATTCAAAAGCATGAGGGATATATCTTTGTGGAGTCTCAAATTAACAAGGGAACCTTATTTGCTATATATCTGCCGTCTACTGATGAAGTCGAAGAGGGCGGCGAGGCCGGAATAGTTCCCGATGTTTCTGGTTCCGGAAAAATTCTTATAGTTGATGATGAAACTAATATATTAAATATATTATCGCGTATGGTTGGACAGCTCGGTTTTGAGGCGGTTACAGCAGAGAATGGGGATGTTGCTCTCGATATTTATGAGAAGAGTCTCATCGATAATGATAAATTTATATGTGTGATACTCGACCTTACCATTCCCGGCTCGATAGGCGGCAAAGAGATTATGCAGCGTATAAGGGCTGTTGATCCGGAAGCTGTCGGAATTGTTTCATCCGGATACTCAAATAATCAGGTAATGTCGGAACCGGATAAGTACGGATTCACCGGGGTTCTTAAAAAACCTTATACACTTGATGAACTCTCGTTACTGCTCAACAGGGTTATTAATAAAAAATAGAAGTGGATAAAAACTAATATTGTGTTATATTGAGTTCTCTGTTTTGGTTCTAACTAAAATATAATGGAGGCAACGTTTAAATTGATTATATTGTTTGATCTGCTTTTTAGAGGTGTAATCCTCCTTGGTGCTGTTATCGTAATCATATCTGGTTTTACATATATAACTAAGAATCGCAAAAAGAGCGAGTCCTATGAGAAGATAAAATATTACAATAATTATTTTCTGCAGGAATTTCCGCTTTTTTCATCGTACATGATCTCCATTCTCACAGCACTCTCGATCTTTAGAGTCGGGACACTTCTCCATATAACCGAGTCCAAAGAGGTGACTTTCGGTACACTCGGTACGATACTCATCAGTAACGCTGACATGAAGTTGTTTGAGACGCCGATCTGTATTGTCTCCGGTCTGGGAGCACTTATCTACATGGTTTTTGTTGTGTTGAATGTACTTGCTGTTTCCCAGCTTGGCGACCAGTACACACTCAGTGTTGAACTAAGGAAAAACTGTTGTCTAAAGACAGATCAGATGTACGGGATTATCAGGCATCCTCAGTATTTGTTTGAAATACTCATTCCCATAGCCGCTTCGGTTGCTCTGTTTTCGTGGACACTACTCCTGTGGGCAGTCTGCGTTCATCTTCCGCTCTATATCTGGCGGGCTCACGGTGAAGATGAGATGTTGGAGGATCATTATGGGGTTAAATTTATTGATTATGCGAATAAAGTCGGTGCCTTTATCCCTAAGATAAAGAAATAAT
>JBFZEO010000009.1:0-3658 GCA_041306845.1 Spirochaetota bacterium | reverse complement strand
TCAAACCCCCAGTCCCAGCACAAAAAGGGCTCTGGGCAAAACCGACACTTGTCAACAACGTTGAAACTTATGCAAATGTCTGTCCCATAATAATAAAAGGGGCAGGCTGGTTCAAGAAAATCGGTACCGATAAATCTGCAGGAACTAAAGTCTTTGCCCTTGCCGGTAAAGTTAACAATGTCGGTCTGGTTGAGGTGCCGATGGGATCGACCCTGAGAGAGGTTATATTTGAAGTCGGCGGCGGGATAAAGAACGACAGGGAGTTTAAGGCTGTGCAGACAGGCGGTCCGTCGGGGGGATGTATCACTAAGGAGAACCTTGATACGCCGATCACATATGAGAATCTTATCGCGATCGGATCAATGATGGGTTCCGGCGGTATGATAGTTCTCGATGAGGATGACTGCATGGTGAATGTTGCTAAGTTTTATCTGGAGTTTACACTCGATGAATCTTGCGGTAAGTGTACTCCGTGCCGTGTCGGCAACACGAGGCTGCATGAGATGCTCGACGATATAACTAACGGTAAGGCTGATGGGAATGTGATGGAGCGTCTTGAATTATTGTCGAACACGATTAAAAAATCGGCGCTTTGCGGACTCGGTCAGACATCCCCAAACCCGGTTCTCAGTACGATGAAGTATTTTAAGAATGAATACGAGGAACACATTCACGACAAGAAATGCCGCTCAAAAGTCTGCAGAAATCTCCTCACATATGTGATCGATAAAGAAAAGTGCGTCGGATGCAGTCTCTGTGCGAGAAACTGTCCGGTGTTCTGTATTCATGGAGAACCAAAGTCTCCGTTTGAAATTGATCAGGCGGCATGTATCAAGTGCGGTACTTGTTTTGACAAGTGTCACTTCAATGCAATATCTGTTTCGTGATGAATGATGCGGTTAATCTTATATGGAGGAAAGAATGTCTAAAGTAATTATAAATGATATACCGGTTGAAGTTTTTACTGATGCCACGGTGCTTGATGCAGCTAAGGAGATCGGAGTTTATGTGCCGACCCTTTGTCATCTTGAACTGGAATCTTTTAATGTAGAAAACAGAACCGGATCGTGCAGAGTCTGTATGGTCGAAGTTGAGAGCAAGGGGCGCAAGAGGATGGCGCCGGCTTGTTGTACCCCTGTTGAGGATGGAATGGTAGTCAGAACAAACACTCCGGAAGTTGTGCAGGTAAGACGGATTGTCCTTGAACTTCTCCTGTCAGATCATCCGTTTGAGTGTCTTACCTGTGAAAAGTCCCTTGACTGTGAGCTGCAGGCACTTGCGAAACAGTTCGGGATCAATGAACTGCTTTTTAAAGGTAAAAAGTCCGAGTATCCGATGGATACTTCATCGATGTCTATAAAGAGAGATCTTAATAAGTGCATCATGTGCAGGCGGTGTGAAACTGTATGTAACGAGATGCAGACTGTCGGCGTCCTGAGCGGTTATGATAGAGGTTTTGGTGCCGTTGTTGCTCCGCCTGAGATGGAGAAATTGTCTGATAGTGTCTGTGTGTTCTGCGGTCAGTGTGTGAATGTGTGCCCTACTGCTGCATTGACAGAGATCAACTATATAAAAGATGTGTGGAAGGCGATAAACGATCCTTCAAAGAAAGTTGTAGTGCAGACTGCGCCGGCTGTCCGGGTCGGGATCGGTGAGGAGTTTGGACTGCCGCCAGGTTCACAGGCAACTGGCAAGCTCGTCGCCGGCTTAAAAAGGCTCGGATTTGATGCGGTGTTCGATACTAATTTTACGGCGGATCTTACCATTCTCGAGGAGGCTCATGAACTGATCGAGCGTGTCAAAAAGAATGAAAATTTACCTATACTCACCTCATGTTGTCCGGGATGGATAAATTTCCTGGAACATCAATTCCCGGAACTGATAAATATCCCGTCAACCTGCAAGTCGCCGCAGCAGATGTTCGGTTCGATTGCCAAGAGTTATTATGCAGATAAGATCGGTGTAAAACCGGAGAATCTTGTTGTTGTCTCTGTTATGCCGTGCCTTGCTAAGAAATATGAGGCATCGAGGGACGAGTTTATCACTAACGGAGTCCCCGATGTTGATTATGTGCTGACAACAAGGGAGCTTGCCAAGATGTTTAAGGAATCGGGTATAAATCCGGCAAAACTTAATGATGAGGTTTACGATAATCCGCTGGGGGAATCTTCCGGTGCTGCGGTCATATTCGGGGTGTCGGGCGGTGTGCTTGAGGCGGCTTTGCGGACTGCGTATGAATGGATGACCGGGAGCAAACTCGCTAACGTGGACTTCAAAGACGTTCGCGGTCTGCAGGGGATCAAAGAGGCAACTATAGATATAGACGGGCTTAAGGTGAATGTTGCGGTTACCTCCGGATTGGGGAACGCGAGAAAAATTCTCAATAAAATCAGGAAGGGCGAGGCAAATTATCATGCTATCGAGATCATGGCTTGTCCCGGCGGATGTCTTAACGGCGGCGGGCAGCCGTTTATCCACGGTGATACCGAGATACTGGAAAAAAGATTGAAGGCAATCTACGACATAGATGAGTCAAAGACTATTAGAAAGTCCCATGAAAATCCGTATATTAAAAAGCTCTATGAGGATTTCCTGATTGAGCCGGGTTCACATAAGGCTCATGAACTTCTCCACACTCATTACCATAAAAAAGAAAAGATATAGCGTCTTTTGCAAAATCAAGGTTACTTGATTTTTAGTTCACAATCGGAGCGGAAAACTGCTCCGATTGTGATTTCTTACGATTATTAGGGAGAATTTCGGTCTCCCAACCCATATGGGTTGACGCTAAGTTTTATCTCCCGGAGCAGATCTTTATTCTCACACCTAAAACCCAAAAGACTTATCCGCAAATCACCATTCCCCCAGACAAAAAAAGAGCTTGCCAGAATAATCAAAATGATAAATACTAGGCAAGTAAAGTCATCAGGACATAGAGAGCGGTTTTTTTATTTATATCTCGTGACTCAGATTTGAACCGGCGTGTGAATAAATACTGTATAGAAAATGTGATATAATAAAGGATTCGGCGGAGATGGTGTGATGGATGATTCTCTTGTTGCTATACAGAGTAAGATATATTCGATTCGTGGTATGCAGGTGATGTTGGATAAAGATATTGCATTATTTTATGATGTAAAGCCTATTCGACTACGAGAGCAAGTAAAAAGAAATATCGAACGATTCCCGGATGATTTCATGTTTCAACTTACTGATAGTGAAGTTGAGTATATGGTATCGCAAAATGCGATACCTTCAAAACAGCACCTTGGCGGGTCAATGCCTTTTGTTTTTACAGAACAGGGTGTTGCTGCGATATCTGGTATTTTGACAGGGGAAAGAGCGGTATCTGTGAGTATAGCAATAATGAGAGCGTTCGTGGCTATGCGAAAGTTTATTAATAATAATGCCCTTGTATTTCAACGACTTGATACGATCGAATATAAGCAGAAAATAACTGATGAAAAACTGGAAGCGGTTCTTAATGCTATAGAACAGCATGATACACAGCCAAAACAAGGAATATTTTTTGACGGTGAAATATTTGACGCATACGCATTTGTTACCGGATTAATTAAAAAGGCGAAAAAATCAATTTATATTATTGATAATTATATAGATGAATCTGTTTTGATAATGTTATCAAAAAATACAAAGA
>JBFZEO010000059.1:0-7239 GCA_041306845.1 Spirochaetota bacterium | reverse complement strand
ATTTCTCCTGATTATCTTGAGTTTGTATCCCGATCTAACGAGATCTTCATAATTAAAAATATTGAGTGAGTCTTTATAATCAGCAATTACTTCGTCCATCTCCTCATAATTAAAGCTAAACCCCTTCTGTTTAAATGTTTTACAGTTATAATCGGCACATATATTATACAATCCGGAGTTTCCTTCTGTTATGAAATAAGGGTAAAATGCACATACAAAAGGGAGGTTATCATTCTCATAAATTTCGCAGCCGTTGCTTTTATAACGGTGACAGTTTTTGCCGACAAGGTATTTGTCCTGTTTTTTCTGCATGAGAATGTCGGCAATCTTCCGTTCAAAGTTAAAATAGTATTTTATTTCAGCAGCACTCAGCTCTTTGCCTACAAATGTGAAAAATTTGCAGCAATTTTGACATTCTCCGCAAAAAACCTTAACCTTTTTATGGCTCATAGAATTTCCTAAAATTTAAAGTCGTAACCTGTCAATCCAAGTTCTTTGACAAGAGTTTTTATGTCTTTAATCAGCGCGCCGTCGAGAGGAACACCTTTATCTTTGCGTTCGTTCCAGACGATCCACTCTTTTTCTCCCGGGGAGAAGATTCTATCGTGCCCTGGCATTTTTTTTGAAACTCTCAGATCTCTCAGGATGTTACCTACAATCTTTTTAAAATCATCAACTTCGGTGAAAGCCTTGATATCCACAGCGATAAAAAAGTGACCGAGATGATAAGGAGTTTTTACTCCGTTCGTGATTCCGTTTAACATCTTGAGATAGCTTCCTGCCTGTAGTGCCGATGATAATATTTCGACAACGGTTGCATATCCGTAACCTTTAAATCCGGCAGTCTCATCTCCTATTCCGCCAAGCGGGACTAAAGCAGCGTCCCCTTTCACGAGTTCGTCAAGGATTTTGACAGCATCGGTTTTTGACTTTCCGTCGGCTCCGATCACCCAGCCGTCGGGGAGCTGCTTTCCTTCGCGGGCATAAACTTCTATTCTACCCCGCTGGCTGACTGATGTCGCACAATCAAGGAAGAACGGGAACGGCTCATCGGACGGCATCACAAAGGTCAGTGGGTTCGTGCCGAGCATGTTCTCCACTCCGAATGTGGGTGCTATCGAGGGACGGGCATTTGTTCCGGTGATCCCGATCATGTTGTTGTCACTGCACATTAGTCCGTAGTAACCGGCAATACCGTAGTGATTAGAGTTTCTGACGGTAACCATCCCGATCCCGTATTTTGAGGCTTTGTCCATTGCTATCTGCATTGCTTTTTTGCCGATAACCTGTCCCATGCCGTTGTTGCCGTCGAGAACAGCAACTGCTGGTGCTTCACGCACGACATCTATTTTTGTTATCGGATTGATTATTTTCTCTTTTATCCTGTCGTAGTAGATAGGTTTGAGCCGGTTTATCCCGTGAGAGTCGATTCCACGTTTATCGGCAGCTATCAGTACATCTGCGCAAACGACAGCATCTTCATCCGGAACCCCGGCGCGGACAAACACATCTTTCATAAATCTATGCATGGTGTCAAAATCAACATATATATTACTTTCGATCATATATTTCTCCCGGACGATAAAAATCCTAAACCAGTATAGACTATAAAAAATCAATGTCAAGGCGGATCGATCTTTAGGGTGCGGCAGACGACTTAAAATCTCTAAGTGAGTTTTTGATAATTTAGATTTGGAAGTTTAAAGTAATATAAATTTATGGGAAAAATTAGGATTTAAGGGGGGTGCCGGAAGAGGCTGGGCGGGGAGAGGATGATTTCCTAGAGATGGAGGAAATTAGTGTAGTTGTTAAATAATCTGGGGGCTCGTTCCACATATGAGATGAACTTTTTTCCATTCCAACCTGTAGAAATCCACTGGATCGACGAGATAGAACGCTGTCGACATAGACCTGCGCAATCAAAGATTTGAGTGACAAGGCTCCGCACTCAGCATCAATCTGCGAGTTCAAACAAAAAATACCCATATGGGGAAAGAGTAAAGAAATAATTGAGTTCGCCTATACGCGGAAAAAAGACGTTTCCAAGGATCTCCCTGGGAACTTTGCCTCTATAAGCCGACAAATCAACTTCAACAGGCTGCGATGAAGCTGACAGATTATATATGCAGAGAATTGTAGCGTTATCATCTTTTCTGATGAAAACAAGTATTTTTTTGTTCTCCGGATAGATAAAATCGAGATTCAACGTCCCAAAAACAGAGTATTTAGTTCTTGCCTGGATAATTTTCTTGATAAACCTCAACAATGAGTGGGGACTATTCTCCTGGGATTCGACATTGATAGAGTGGTAATTATAGCCAGGATCAAGGATAACAGGCGCATATAATTGTGATGGGTTGCAGTTTGAAAATCCGGCATTTTTATTCTCATTCCACTGCATCGGCGTTCTTACCCCATTCCTGTCTCCAAGATAGATATTATCTCCCATTCCAATCTCATCACCATAATAGATAATTGGTGAACCGGGAAGCGTAAAAAGTAGAATATACAATAATTCTATCTTACGCCTGTCATTATCGAGTAATGGAGCAAGCCGCCTTCTTATCCCCAGATTAATCTTCATCTGCGGATCGCTGGCATACATTCTATACATATAATCCCGCTCTTCGTCAGTGCACATTTCGAGAGTTAACTCATCATGATTTCGTAAAAAGATTGCCCATTGACAGTTTTCCGGAATTGGCGGGGTACTTTTGACGATATCAACGATAGGACCATGATGTTCCTGTTTAAGTGCCATAAAAAGACGCGGCATAAGCGGAAAATTATATGACATGTGAAATTCATCCCCATTCCCAAAATAGGGGATAAGATCTTCCGGCCACTGATTAGCTTCAGCGAGAAGCATCCTATTCTCGTAGTTTTGATCTATAAATCTTCTTAATTCTTTTATATAATCATGGGTCTCCTGTAAGTTCTCGCAATTTGTACCATCCCGCTCAAATAAATATGGAACCGCATCAAACCTGAACCCGTCAACTCCCATATCAAGCCAAAATTTTATAACTTTCTTCATCTCCTCCCTTACATCTGGATTATCGAAATTAAGATCCGGCTGATGAGAAAAAAATCTGTGCCAGTAATAAAGTTTGTTCTCTACACACCATGTCCAGTTAGAGACTTCGCTGTCTGTGAATATGACTCTTGCGTCTTTATATCTGGTTGGATCTTCAGACCACACGTAATAATTAAAATATTTACTATTTCTATCAGTTTTTGCTTTCTTGAACCACTCATGGTCGCTTGATGTATGATTAAGTATCAACTCGGTAACAATCTTTATTCCCTTGCTATGTGCCTGATCTACAAACTGTTTAAAATCTTTTATTGTTCCATAATCCTGATTAATCTTATAATAATCAGAAACATCATATCCATCATCTCTGCCCGGAGATGGATATATGGGCAAAAGCCATATACAATTAATCCCCAGATCGACAAAATAATCAAGTTCTAATATCAATCCCTTAAAATCACCTTTACCGTCACCGTTTGCATCTCTAAAAGCCTTTAAATTCAATTCATAAATGATAGAATGTTTATACCAGTTTTTATCTGAATTCATTTTTCCTCCATGAAAAATATTTTATTAAGGCGCATCTAAGAATCTATCTCAGAATTCTGACAAATTGTTTTCAACCCTTACATCATGCCGTTTCAAAGGTTATTTATACTTCATAAGAGCAAAGTAAGAGGGAAAATAAAAAGTCCAAATGGAACTTTTTAGAGATGCCCTTTAATCAGTATAAATCCTAATCTTAAAACTGACAACAAAATTAAATTCCCCCTCAATGTTTACTTTTGAGCCCCCATATGCTAAGATAAACTGTATATTGCTCAAATTAACTACATTCCAGATAGCTTTCTGGTAAGAAATCGAAAAAACAGCCTACCGCTGTTGCTATTAGGAACACATATATGAAAAGAATAATACTTGTTTCAAATAGACTTCCAGTAACCATAGAAAAAGAGGGAAACTCTTTTAAAATAACCCCCAGTTCCGGAGGACTTGCCACCGGACTATCTTCTGTTTCTAAAAACTATCAATGCCTCTGGCTGGGATTCCCTGGTATTGTCTCAGGAGATATGACAGATCAGGAAAAAAAGGAGATAGAACAATCTTTACTGGAAAAACACAACTGTTATCCAGTGCATCTTGATTATCAGGAGATAAAAAACTATTACAATGGATTCTCCAATAAAACAATCTGGCCGCTTTTTCATTACTTTCAGTATTACACAAATTATGAAAATAAAACATGGGAATACTACAAGGAAGTAAATCAGAAATTTTATGAGGAGCTCATTAAAATCATCACTCAAGATGATATTGTCTGGATCCATGATTATCAGCTTATGCTTCTCCCTGAATTATTAAAGAATAAATTTCCATCAATCAGAGTAGGTTTTTTTCTACATATACCATTCCCATCATACGAAATTTTCCGGCAATTACCGTGGGATAGAGAGATTCTCGAGGGGATTCTCGGCGCAGACTTTATCGGATTTCATACGTTCAGCTACGTCCGACATTTTTTAAGCAGCGTTCAACAGGTGCTGGGGTATGAAAATACTTTTGGTCAGATCAACACCGGCAGCAGGATAATCAAAGTTGATGCCATCCCGATGGGGATCGACTATAATAAATTTGCCCGTTCATCCGCAGACGGCAATGTGAAACGGGAGCAAAGAATCATTCAAAAAGATTTGAGAAAGCAAAAGGTTATTCTTTCCGTTGACCGTCTCGACTACACCAAAGGTCTCATCGAAAGACTTGAAGCAATCGATTTGTTTTTTACCAATTACCCGGATTACATAGGAAAAGTAACACTCATAATGGTTGCCGTACCATCCAGAACGAAGATAGATTCCTATCACTCCCTTAAGAATAGAGTAGATGAAACAATCGGTAGAATAAACGGTAAATTTTCTAGGATAGGATGGACTCCCATAAAATACATGTACCGGTCTATTAACTTTCAAACACTCTCAGCACTTTACAGTCTTGCCGATGTCACCCTTGTCACTCCAATTAGAGATGGAATGAACCTTGTCGCAAAGGAATATATTGCCTCGATTACCAATAAGAAAGGGGTTCTGATCCTCAGTGAAATGGCCGGTGTATCCGAGGAACTCGGCGAGGCTATAATAGTGAACCCAAACAACAAAGATGAAATAGCTGCTGCTCTCGATAGTGCCCTCCAAATGCCCCCCAATGAACAGGCAAACAGGATAAAATCCATGCAGGAGAGACTTAAGAGAAATGATATTTTTAAATGGGCATCTCTTTTTATAGAAAAGTTAGAAGCTACCAAAGCTATAGAAGAGAAATTCGGATCAAAAATCCTCACCGATGAAAATAAACAGACAATACTTCTCTCTTACAAACAATCTAAGAAACGGGTATTTATCCTCGATTATGACGGAACACTTACTGGATTTAAGAATAAAATAGAAGATGCTAAACCGGATAATGAACTTTATCAACTCTTGAGTAACCTCTGTAAAGATACCAGAAATTCTGTCGTTATTATAAGCGGAAGAACTCGGGACAACCTCGATAAGTTCTTCTCAAAATATCCGATCACTCTCGTTGCCGAACACGGAGCTTGGATAAAAGATCTGAACAAAGAATGGATATCGCTCGTAAACACTAACCTTGAGTGGAAAAAAGATATAACTCCCATTCTGCAAACTTACGTCGACCGAACTCCAAAGAGTTTTATAGAAGAGAAGACCTTCTCGCTCGTCTGGCACTATCGCAACTCTGATATCGATCTTGCTTCCATAAGACTAAAGGAATTAAAAGAGACTCTGATTTCAATTGTTGCCAATCTTAACCTCGGTATATTGGATGGTAAAAAGGTTCTTGAAATAAAAAGCCTCGATATCAACAAGGGAAAGACGGCTCTCGACATCATTAACAACAACAGTTATGACTTTATCATCGCGATAGGTGACGATGTGACGGACGAAGATATTTTTATATCGATGCCCAAGGATGCTCATACTATCAAAGTCGGTATCAAGAACTCAATGGCACGGCACAATTTACGTGATTATAAAGAGGTTCGCAGTCTTCTCAAAGAATTTACCCAATAAAACAGGAGTTTTACCATTCAGAAAAAGCAGTTTATCTACACCGGTGCCGGAGCTAAACTCACCACATATCTGGTGAAAGTTCTCGCCGGTGAATGCAGCATCGGTTCAATACGCAAAGCTCTCCGTCAAAAGGATATTTTAGTTAATAATTCTAAGGTAAAAACTGATGTTCTCTTAAATAATAACGACAACATAACAATATTTTTGCCCGATACCGAATCGCCTAAACCAAAAATCACGTTTGATGCAAAAACCATAATTTACGAAGACGATTACATTTTAATAGTAAACAAACGGGATGGACTCCAGACTGATAAAAGTGATTCTGCGAACTCGCTCGACGATGAGGTGAATAGTTATCTCCATTCTAAAAAACAAAAAGGGTTTCTCTGCCATAGACTCGACACTAATACTTCAGGACTTGTGATATTTACCAAAGATAAGGAATCCGAAAAGATTATAACCGGTCTCATATCAAAAAGGGAGATAAATAAATTTTATCTTGCGGTGATACATGGGGAGATGAAGCCGGCAGCCGGAACTATCTCAAACTTTCTGCTCAAAGATACTGAGACCGGCAAAGTTCTTGTGTACCGCAACCAGGTCGCCGGCAGTCTAAGTGCTGTCACAGAATATAAAACTCTCAAGACATCAAAGAATTTCTCCATCGTTGAACTAAAGCTGATAACCGGACGAACACACCAGATAAGAGCCCATCTTGCCGATGCCGGGCATCCGATTGCCGGCGATAACAAATACGGAAGTACAAAATTAAACAGAGAACTCAAACTAAAAAAACAGCTTTTATGCGCCTATAAAATATGTTTCAATTTCAGTATCGATGCCGGTAAATTGAACTATCTAAAGGATAAAGAATTCAGTCTTGATACAAAGATTATATATGATACATATGAAAAATTAACTTTAATGCTCTCATTACGTAATGCAAAAAATGCAAAATAAAACATTTACTTTATTTAAAATCATCTATGTCTTTTATTGTATATAAAATCAGATCAGAATAAATATCAACCATTTCCCTAATAATTTCCAAAAGCTGATATTCTGATTGAAGACTTGATATTTTGTATTCATAAGTTTCTTAAATATTTTTTA
>JBFZEO010000052.1:0-7247 GCA_041306845.1 Spirochaetota bacterium | reverse complement strand
AAAAAACTTGAAGATTAGTTAAACCATCTGTTACTTTCTTGTATCTAACACTTACGTATACAAAGAATTATGTCTCGTCACATACATTTCCTCTCTCCAACAAACAAAAAGGAGTCATATGGGTAAATCCCAGATGACTCCTTTTTGTTTTCGGAGAGAGGAAATGTATGTGACGAGACATAATTCTTTGTATACTTAAGTGTTAGATACAAGAAAGTAACAAATGGTTTTATCAATCTTCAATCTTTGCTGTATCTTTATATGATCTATTACCTGTATTAATTGTTAACCCAAAACTTATGTGCCCGGTTTTTATATTCAGAGAGTACTCATCGTAAATTGAGAAATTTCTATTCAACTCAGGAGACGCATTTGAAAATGATCTAAGGGGCAATGCGTAAGACACAAAAATTTCCACTCCGGAAATTGTCCTTTTGGTTTTACCGCGATTTGTTTTTATGGATTCACCCATAATTCCTATCGAACCTCCAAGAGTCATGTAGACACAGCTCATATCAGTTTCCCAATAACCTTCGTCATCTCCATCCTCAAATGTCATGTACGGAGAATATTGGAGTTGAAGTCCATTATAAAAAGTAAAGAATATAGATGTTTTCTCTTCCCTTTTGTTTTTCCATGTAAAATCAAGAATAAATTTATAATCAGTATTTGCTTTTAGTGAATTTATGTATAAAATCGGGATCACATTGATGGGTATTTCAAATTCTATAAAAGCACCTGCTCCGGGAAGAAAACTAAGATTAATGTTTTTTGATCGCACAATACCGATTTTTGTTCCGAGATTTATCCCATTCTCAAAAGATATATATGGTCTTCCAACATAGAGAGGAATAATTCCATCTTCCCAACCTTTAAAATCCAGTGCAACTTTATAGAAAGTTTCCAGCTGAAATTCCATGAATTTGTTTATGCCGAATCTGGCTAAATCATTATCGGCTATTCCAATTTTGTCGATGTAAATCTTTTGGTTTATGAATGACAATTCGGTGGAATCTATAATATTAATTTTCTCTACATATTCAACGCTGCCTGGTTCAATGATACTCCCATTCTGCCCGGCTCCAAAGAATAGAACCGGACCGGCAGCAAACGCATATTGCGTAAAAACAATCATCAATAAAATAATAATCTTTTTCATAATGGTACCCTCTTTTTTAAGTTCTAATTGTTTAGATACAAAAAAGCACAAATGGTTTAATCATTTGTGCTTTTATTCTGAAATTAAAAATCGGGTAATCGATATTTTTTTATAAAGTTACGACATTTGGAGCTTTTATTTTTAAGAAATTTCTTGTGTCATAAACAACTTTTGAGTTCTTAACTATCTGCTCTTTGTTAAATGACGTGTGATCCGTGATTAAGATAACGAGATCTGCATCTTTTAAGAGCTTATCCGTAAGTTCTGTTTCCGGTTTGTATGTTTTACCGGAATGCCCTTTAAATTCTTTAACAAACGGATCTACTATTTTGAGGTTTGTATTCTCATTCTCCAGAAGCTCTATAATCGTGAGAGCAGGAGACTCTCGATAATCATCGATATCTTTCTTATAAGCCACACCGAGCATCAGTATCTTAGCATTTGAGAAACATTTGCCCTGTTCATTTAGAAGTTTAGCTGTTTTTTCAACAACAAACTCCGGCATCTTATGGTTAACTGTTCCGCAGGCCTCGATAACTGTCGCCTGGAAGTTGTACTCTTTTGCTTTCCACGTGAGATAGTACGGATCGATCGGTATGCAGTGACCGCCGAGTCCCGGACCCGGATAAAACGGCATAAAACCGTAAGGTTTTGTTTTTGCAGCGTCGATTACTTCCCAGATGTCGATTCCCATTCTGTCAGACAAAAGAGCAATCTCGTTTACAAGCCCGATGTTTACCAGCCGGAATGTGTTCTCGAGAAGTTTTTCCATCTCAGCGACCTTAGGGGAAGAAACGTTATGAATCCCGCCAGATAAAATATTGTTGTAGAATTCTTTAGCGAGTTCATTACACATATCTGTGCATCCTCCGACAACTTTCGGAGTATTATCAGTTTTAAATTTATCATTACCCGGATCGACTCTCTCCGGTGAGAACGCAACAAAAACATCTCTTCCCAGTTTTGATCCGTTACTTTCGAGGATTGGCAGAACGATCTCCTCCGTTGTTCCCGGGAATGTGGTTGATTCGAGGATCACGAGAGCGGGTTTTTTCATATATTTAGCAATCTCTTTAGTCGAGTCAACGATGAAAGAGACGTCCGGCTGCAGGTGAATGTCAAGCGGAGTCGGCACACAGATAACAATCACATCACACAGTGCAAACTGTTTAAAATCGGAAGTTGCCTTTAATAGACCCTTTTTTACGAGATCGCTAAAAGTCTCATTCTCAATATCGCCGATATAATTAATCCCTTTGTTAACCATCTCAACTTTTGCCTGAGTCACATCAAAACCGATAACTTTATATCCGCCTTTACCCGCTGTAACGGCAAGCGGTAGTCCTACATATCCTAAACCGACTATTCCGATAGTCGCACTCTTGTCCTTAATTGACCTTAAAAGATCCGACATTAACTAACCTCCATCGATACCGAAAGGTGCCGGTATCCGCATAATATATAAATATTTTAGATATATTGTCAATTCATATTATGAACGGCAAATATTATTTCCTCAATCGTTTATTGACGACATAATTTATACATTCGTCAAAACCAGCTGACATATTTGAGAGAGAACACACATTCTCAACCATGTTATTTATGTTGTTCTTGAATATCGCCTGCAAATTTTCATCCTTAAGATAGGCGAGTATCCGTTCCGACATAGCTTTACATTCCACCGGCGACACAAAGAGTCCGGTCTCTCCATCAGTGAGGTACTCCTCCTCCGGGCCGTGGAATGGACCTGCCGGCGTCGATCTGAAAGATACAACCGGGCACTCAAAGCAGAATGCGTGATTAATCGCCAGTCCGAGATTTTCCGGCATAACCATCAAGTCCGATGCGAAGAGAAGTTCGCCGCTTTTTACGTCATCATAAACGGCGCCATGAAAAAAGAAATTATCCGTAAATCCTGATTCGGCAGCAACCTTCCGTAGTTCCGGGATCATCTCGCCGTCGCCGACAAAGTGGATTCCCAGGTCGTCATTCAGCTCTTTGTGAATGTTGTTAAATATCTCAATTAGAAATTCCGGTTTTTTCAGTTTTATCATTCTGCCGATAAAAATCAGATTAAATTTATGTTTAAATCCAAGCCTTTTCTTTACATTGTCGCGCCCTTCAATTTTCAGTTCGTCTTTGATGGCGAGGTAGTGCGGCGTGTTTACCGTATTTTGTGCAACAAAAAGTTTTTGGGGATTGATGCTGCCGGACAAGAGTTCTCTGTCCGATCTGCTGTAGAGCAAAACGGCATCGGCAAAGTTCATAAGGAGGATTCTTATTTTATCTGAGAGTGATCTCTTCGGATGGAATCCGACTTTGCGGTCGTAACCGTGACTCCACAGGACAATCTTTATTCCCATGAATTTTGCAAGAATGAGAGTTACCGGCATCGACCTGATACCGAGCGCAAATTCATGTACTAAAACGTCCGGCTTAAATCTCAGCATAAATCCATTCAACTTGAGACTTACGTTCGTCTCTTTGTCCCCGTGCTTTTTATATCTGACCTTTACCGAGTAATCGGTAGATATCTGATTTATCCCCGATTTGTTGTCGGAATGTACAAGTTTCAGGTCATATCGGGAGGCGATGATGTCAAAAAAAGCTTTTTTATATTCAGCGAAAATACGCTGTACCAACATTATCTTTATCATAAATCACCGGCAAATTTATTAAGTATATCATCGAGCAAAACGTCATTATTAACTTTGAAGAAAACGAAATCTTCTTTTTTATCCGTTATCGTTATATCGAAATCACTTTTTAGATTATCATAAGTTGCTATGTCCGAGATAATATTGTTGTTCGCCTGAACATAGTCGTAGAGTTTGCCGGGTATCCCGTACCCGTCCGATATCGCAGCCTGCTTGTTTATTATGAGGAGGAGCGCGTCAAAGGATTTCATATATCTGAGAGATTCTTCGCGACTGACAAATCCGTAAAATTTCAGATTATCAACACATATTCCCATTCTCACCGCAATAAGTTTGATAAACTCCTCCTCCTTTGCGTTTGTTCCCACAAAATGGAGATTTATATTTTTACCCGCGTATTCCATGCCGGCAAGTTTGAGAATTCCTTCCGGATCGCGGCCGGTGTTCAGCGTGCCCACATATCCGATATTGTATTTTTCTTTCTGGAACTCGATATTATCCATATTGTCGAGAGTTTTTTTATCTGCTGTAGACATATGGTTTTTTATGACAGATATTTTTTTTGCACCTATGTGGGGCGATAGGATTTTCTTCATTGATTCGGTTGTGACGATAACTTTGTAAGCTTTCTTGAGAATTTTTGTTTCGAGAGCGCATATTTTATCTTTGTTGGCAGCATTAACATTCACCGGATTAAACCCATTCAGATCGCGGTACTCAACTATGAGTCTGCATTTTCTGTGGAGCAGAGTGTAGATATACGCTATAAGTACGTTTGTGAATGTAGGTGTCGATGCGAAAACATAATCATATTTCTTGAAAATCACAGAGCGGATAACATTGGGCATCCAGCCGGCGAACGCCTTATCAAACAGCTTTATTTTGTCCGCTCTGCCGGACTTGAATCTGACTGAGGAATCCTTAGTTTTATCTTTAAATATCAGTTGTCTGATAAATTTAACATTCTCATAGCTGCCGGCTGTGTCCTTAACGTTGGTTACTGTGTCGAGTTTTATCCCCGGATGATGCCTCAGGATGTCATAAACAGCTTCTATTCGTCTGATCCCGCCGCCTATCTCCGGAGGGAAATTTTTTGTTATAAAAAGGATTTTTTTCTTATTTACGTTCATAGTCGTCGTCTATCCTTATGATATCATCTTCGCCGAGATATTCGCCGGTCTGTACCTCGATCACTTTAAGAATGAGGACTTTTGACGGGTTATAGAGGCGGTGTTTCACCGTTGCCGGTAAAAAAACAGTCTCCGATGGTCTGAGAGTTATAATTTCTTCGTTCTTTGTCACTTCGGCGACACCGCTCACAACTGTCCAGTTTTCGGACCTGTGATGATGATACTGAAGGCTTATTTTTTGCTCAGGGCGTATGTAAAGCTGTTTAACTTTGTAGTTCGGGCCCTCGTCAAGGATTGTGTACGATCCCCACGGACGGTAAACGGTTTTGTGTTCAAGCGCCTCTTTTGCTCCGTTCTTGCTCAGTCTGTCTGCGATCTCTTTTACTTTTTCGGTCTCTTTGTTGTCCGCTATGAGGATGGCATCCGGCGTATCAATTACGGAGAGATTATCAATTCCTATGAGGGCGATCTTTCTGCCGCATCCCATGATGAGCGAGTTCTTTGCATTGACTGCGTAGAGGTCATCCTTTTCCACTCTGACGGCGTTGTTATTTTCGTCTTTTGGTAGAATGTCATAAAGCGACTTAAAACTGCCGACATCGCTCCAGTCAAATCCCGCCGGGATTGTATAGATATTGTCCGACTTTTCCATAAGTGCGTAGTCGATAGATATCTTTGTGTACTCTTCATATATTTCACGAGTTACATCTTTGCCTGTTTTGACGAGATCTCTGATCTTCAATGTTGTTTTATATATATCGGGAGCATGCTTTTTTAATTCATCGAGAAATGCGGAAACTTTAAAAACAAAAATTCCGGCATTCCAGTAGTAACTTCCGTCGGCAAGATACTTTTTTGCAGTTTCGACATCCGGTTTTTCCACAAACTTTTCAACTTTATAGCCTGATTTTACTTTTGTATCTGATCTCTTTATATATCCATATCCTGTACGCGGACTGTCAGGTATTATGCCGAGAGTCACTATTCCGCCGCCGGCAGCTATTTCTCCGGCCTGATCGAGCGCCTTGTTGAATTCTTTAACATTGTTTATCTCGTGGTCTGACGAGAGGATCGCAACTATGTCATCATCGTTCATGTGTGTTGTGGAGAATGCGATTGCCGGTGCTGTATTCCGGGCGGCAGGTTCAATCAATATGTTAGCTTCCTTGAAGTCACTCAGAACTGAGTGCATCTGGTCGAGTATCATAAATTTAGACTCAGCACCCGAGATTATGAAAACATCGGCACCATTCTCCTTTGAGACACGGAGAGCAGTGTTTTGCAGCATAGAGTTATCGTTTATTAAACTGATGAACTGCTTCGGTGAATTTTGTCTGCTCAGCGGCCAGAGTCGAGTGCCGCTCCCGCCCGCAAGTATTGCGTATTTCATTGTATTTCCTGTTGTTATACTACCAGTTACTCTGATAATCTTTGTTCTTTACTTTCTTTTCCATGAGTGCCAAGTCGGCTTCCGCCATCATTTTGACAAGTTCGGAGAATTTTGTTTTCGGTTCCCATCCGAGTTCCCTCTTTACCTTAGCCGGGTTGCCGAGTAAAAGCTCAACTTCGGTCGGTCTAAAATACTTAGGATCTATTTCGATGAGACATTTACCGGTTTTTTTATCGTAACCTTTTTCATCGACTCCCGATCCTTTCCAGATTATCTCCATTCCGAGTTCCATGAATGACAGTTCTATGAACTCACGCACACTGTGCATCTCACCGGTTGCCAGTACATAGTCATCCGGCTTGTCGTGCTGGAGCATCATCCACATTCCCTCAACGTAATCTTTTGCAAAACCCCAGTCCCGCTTAGAATCTATATTGCCGAGATAAAGTTTGTCCTGTAAACCGACTTTGATAGCAGCTGCGGCAAGTGTGATCTTCCTTGTTACGAAGGTTTCACCTCTTCTCGGCGACTCGTGGTTAAACAGGATTCCGTTTACTGCGAATAGATTGTATGCTTCTCTATAGTTAATTGTGATCCAGTATCCGTATATTTTTGCAACACCGTATGGTGAGCGCGGATAAAAAGGGGTTGTTTCTGACTGCGGAGTTTCAACAACTTTTCCATATAACTCGCTGGTAGATGCCTGATAAAATTTGACTTTTTTTTCCATTCCCAGAAGTCTGATCGCCTCAAGAAATCTCAGCGTACCGAGTCCGTCTGCGTTGCCTGTGTACTCCGGCGTGTCAAATGAAACCTTGACGTGGCTCAGCGCAGCCAGGTTGTATATCTCATCGGGCTGTATCTGCTGTAGAAATGTGGTAGTGGTAGGCGAGTCGGTCAGTTCTCCA
>JBFZEO010000050.1:0-4555 GCA_041306845.1 Spirochaetota bacterium | reverse complement strand
GCAATGGGACATGACGGAATGTTGTACTCTTTGCCGTCAAGAGATCTTATAGCTGATAGTGTTGAGTATAGGGTTAATGCTCACGCAGCAGACGCAATGATCTGTATCCCTAACTGTGATAAAATCGTTCCGGGAATGATGATGGCTGCCATGAGACTTAATATTCCTGCGATATTTGTATCTGGCGGACCTATGGAAGCCGGAGTTGTTGGCGATGAAAAATACGATCTTATCGATGTTATGATGATGGGCGGCGATGATGTGACAAGCGATAAAGATCTTCTTGAAATAGAAAAAGCAGCCTGTCCTACATGCGGAAGCTGTAGCGGGATGTTTACCGCAAACTCCATGAATTGTTTAACAGAGGCTCTTGGTATGGGATTACCGGGAAACGGTACTGTTGTTGCAACTCATGTATTCAGAAAAAAATTATTTGAAAAAGCATGTAAACGTATTGTTGAAATGGCAAAAGAACACTACATTGACGGAAATAATAAAATACTTCCCAAATCAATCGTGACAAAAAAATCATGTGAAAATGCTATGGCTCTTGATATCGCTATGGGTGGTTCAACAAATACTGTTCTCCATTTACTGGCAATCGCACAGGAAGCCGGAGTTGATTTTACAATGGCCGATATAGACAAGTTATCACGAAAAGTACCGTCCATTTGCAAAGTTGCCCCAAACACAAAGAAGTACCATATACAGGACGTGAATCGTGCCGGAGGTATCATGGCGATTATGGGGGAACTTGACAAAGCAGGATTGCTGCACAAAGACACAGTTACCGTTGAAGGCAAAACCATATTTGAAATTATCAAAGAAAATGATATCCGCGGCGGTTACAAAGAACTAACACCAGATGCAAAAGAGAGAGCGTACGCAGCGCCGGGCGGTTACAGAAATTCAGTAGCGTATTCTCAGGATAATCAGTATAAAGAACTTGATACAGACAGAGTTAATGGTTGTATAAGGTCTGTTGAGAATGCATATTTTAAAGATGGCGGACTTGCCGTGTTATTCGGAAATATTGCACAAAACGGATGTATCGTTAAAACAGCCGGTGTTGATGAATCAATATTCAAATTTACCGGTAAAGTTAAGGTATATGACTCTCAGGAACAAGCATCTGATGCAATACTATCTAATAAAATCGAAAAAGGCGACATAGTTATCATCCGATATGAAGGACCTAAGGGTGGTCCCGGTATGCAGGAAATGCTCTACCCGACAACATATCTCAAATCAAAGAAACTTGGTAAAGATTGCGCTCTTTTAACAGATGGAAGATTCTCCGGTGGTACTTCCGGGCTAAGTATCGGACACGCATCTCCGGAAGCTGCCGAAGGCGGGGTTATCGGACTTGTTGAGAATGGGGATATCGTTGAAATAAACATCCCTGAAAGAACAATAAAACTGAAAGTTTCTGACGACGAACTTGCCAAAAGAAAGGAAAAAATACTTAAATCCGGCGGTTTTAAACCAAATAGAGTAAGAAATGTTTCAAACTCATTAAAACTCTACGGTTACTTTGCCACAAGTGCAGACAAAGGTGCCGTAAGAGATTACAGCAGATTAGATAAATAATAAGGTAAGGTGTATGGGCAATAAATTCTCAAATTTCAACCTGGACAAAATTCTCATAGAAAAATTGGATCTCCGTAAGATAGATACCCCTACAGATATTCAAAAGGATGTTATCCCTAAAATACTTGAGGGGAAATATGTAATCGGACAATCAAAAACAGGCACAGGTAAAACTTTGTCATATTTATTACCATCAATAACCCTGCTTATAAACAAGAAAAACCGATCTTTGATTATAGCTCCGACCAAGGAGCTTGCGACACAAATTTATAACGAAGCCGTTTTTTATATGAATGGTACCGGGTTTAAGCCTGTATTATTGTTAGCCGGTGAAAATATAGAAAAAAACAATGATGATGTTAAAAATAACCCTGATTTTATAATTGGTGTTCCCGGCAGGATTATAAAATTAATCGAAAATGGCAACTTAAAAATATCACAGGTTGACACACTTGTGCTTGATGAGGTAGATTTTCTCGTAGACTTAGGGTTTAAAAAAGATCTTGAATTAATACTTGATAAGGCTAAGAGTATAAAGCAACTGCTTGTATTTTCAGCTACCCTATCGCCAACAACAAAAAAAGTTCTTGATCTGGCATCAAATCAAAAAATAGCCTCAAGAATCGATGCTGTTAACACTCTTCCGGCAGATATTGAGAACTTCTTCGTTCATATCGGTAATAATGATGTCAGAGATGAAACTGTTATTAAAATAATAAATGTAATAAATCCGTATCTATGCATAATTTTTACAAGGACAAAAAAAGAGAGTGAACATCTTTATAAAACACTTAAAGATTTAAAACTCTCAGTTGATATGCTAAATGGGGATATGCAGTCAGGACAGCGAAAAAAAGTTACCGATAGTTTTAAAAAAGCTAAATTTCAGTATCTGGTATCTACCGATCTGGCTAGCCGCGGCCTTGATGTTGAGGGGATAACACACATTATAAACTACACGATGCCTTATAATGAGCTGGATTACATTCACAGAGCCGGAAGAACCGGCAGGATGGGACAATCCGGAACTGTAATCTCTATATGTAATGAATTAGATGAAGGATATCTTAGGAAATATTTGCAAAATATCAATATAAAAATTGAAGCAGTAAAAATAGATACCGGGTCAATTGTAGTTGATAAATCCTATAAAGGTGTTAGAGCAAGATACAACATAGAAGAATTAAAGAAAATTGATAAAATAGCTGACATTGATAAAAAGAAAGAACAGCGAAATAAGGTGTATAAAAACAAATACAGATTAAATAAGGGGAAACATGATAAATAGCAATACAAATTTATACTGCATTATTGGACATCCCGTATTTCACTCGAAGTCCCCATTAATTCATAATAAATGGTTTGAAACATATGGAATAAACGGAAGTTATCTTGCATTTGATCTTGGTGAAAATCCAAATTTTGAGAAAATTACAGATTTTTTTAGAATGTTTAATATCCCAGGGGCAAACATTACCATTCCCTATAAAACAAAAGTGATCGACTTTCTTGATGAAATAGATGAAACTGCCGGACATATAGGATCGGTAAATACAATAAAAAATGTAAACGGAAAACTTACAGGTTATAATACTGATTATTACGGTGTTTTAAAAACGCTTGAGATAAACAACATAAAAAATAATATAAAAACACTAATAATAGGTGCCGGCGGAGCCACAAATGCGGTTGTTTACGCCCTAAAAAAATATGGAATCGGCGATATATCCATCACAAACAGAACGATGTCAACCGCTGAAACCCTTGCCCTAAAGTTTGATATTTCAGTAAAACCATTTAATTTTAACGACAATCTAACCTCCGGATATGATTTAGTAATAAACACTACACCTATTGAGTTTAATGAAATCCTACCATGTTTTAACAAAAATACAATTTACTTTGATTTAAAATATTACAAGGGTAAAATCCCTACAGACAAATATATAGACGGGAAATTAATGCTTTTGTATCAAGCGGAAGAATCCTTTAAAATTTGGACAGATATAAAACCAGATATAGATTTTGTAAAAGATTTAATAATATAAACTATTTGACAAATAACCGGTGTTATTGTATAAGTTACTAAAATTATGGACTTTACCTTTTAAAAGAGTCTTTTAAAGAGACTCTTTTTTGTTTATCTAAGGGAGTTTTGAAAAAGATATGGATTTTATAAAAAGAAGCAAAGAGGAAGATACTCTTTTTGAGCTTATTAATAACTTAATAAAAAACAATTATATTCTTGTTGATGTTGAATATAACAGTGCTGATGAATATGTAACGGTTTTTGTTGAAAGTTTAAAAGAGAACTCAATCGATAATATTTCTTCTGTAAACGGTATCATTTATGAACATCTGGAAAAAGTGGACTTTCTCAAAAATAATTTTAGTCTGGAAATCTCCAGTCCCGGGTTATTTAGAAAAATAAGACACAGATATGAACTGGATATTTTTAAAAATAGAAATATTAAAGTTATATTGGATGATAAATCGGTACTAAACGGCATTAACAATGGGATCAGCGGAGACAACATTACAATCTCTGTTGACGGTGAAATTAATAGTATAAATTTAAATAGTATAAAATCCGTGCATTTAAACGGTTAAATGTAAAATTTAGGGGGAAAAGATAATGGTTATTAATCTTACGGACGGAATAAAATTGATTCATCAGGAAAAAGGAATTCCGGAGGAATTAATCACATCTACAATAGAATCTGCTCTCGGGAATGCGTATAGAAAATATTTTGGAACAACAGAAAACCTTGTAATCAAGATTGAAGATAATTATATTTTTACAGTATGTTCCAAAAAAGAGATCGTCGATGTTGTCGATGATGATCTTTTTGAAGTATCTCTCCTTGATGCTCAGAAGATATCTCCGTCAGCTGTTGTTGGGGACAAGATTGATGTTCCGTGTAACCCTGAGGATTTTGGTAGAATAGCTATCCATTCCGCAAAA
>JBFZEO010000049.1:0-3419 GCA_041306845.1 Spirochaetota bacterium | reverse complement strand
TATATAAGTTTCCTTGATCTTGATATAAGAAATTTCAGTAAATTTATATCTGCTCCATTTATCGGGTTATCAAATTATTTCAGTCTTCTTTCTTCAAATGCTGAGTTAGGCAGAACGTTTGCAAGATCTTTTGTTAATATTTGTGTTTATGGGCTTGTTACTATTCCTTTGACATATATTCTTAGTCTTGGAGTAGCTATGTTGTTGAATCAGAAATTTCCGGGACAGACAATTGTTCGGGGATTGATCCTCCTTCCATATATAACGCCGGATTCTGTTGCTTTCGGAGTCTGGAGATTTATGTTTCAGTCTGAGATCGGCATAGTGAATACAATTCTCTATAATCTTGGAATAATTCATGAACCGATGGTATGGCTTGTTGGTGAATACACAATGTGGCCGGTTATAATTGCCAGTGTGTGGAAAGGGTTCCCGTTCGGAGCGTTGATTCTGCTTGCGGGTCTACAGAGTATTCCAAAGGAGTTGTACGAGTCGTCTGAGGTGGATGGAGCGAATATTTTTCAGAGATTTTTTAATATAACTCTTCCCATGCTGAAACCGGTAACATATACGTTGCTTCTTTTAAATATAATCTGGAACTTTCAGGCGTTTAATCAGTTTTTCGTATTCCTAGGAGCTAATCCGGGCATAAATGCTGATGTACCGTCAACGGTCATAAACAGGGAGGCTTTTACCAATCTCCATTACGGACTCGGTTCATCTATGTCAACAATTCTCCTTTTATTCACAATGATACTGACTCTGATATATATCAAAGCTCAGAAACAGCAGGAGGCACAATAATGAAAAATGATAGAATGGGTCTTAATGCGAGGAAAATATTTGGTAAAATTATCCTCTTATCCATGGTTCTTCTACTGGTTGCATATGTGATGATGCCCTACCTCTGGATGGTGTCGGGGTCATTTAAAACTCTTGGTGAGATACAGTCATCGAGTGTCCTTGAAAAGGGTAATCAGCCCTCTTTTATACCGCATAAGATAACTCTCGATAATTACAAAAGAGTTATCGGCAGTGTTTCCGTACCGATTCCGAAATATTTCCTTAATAGTGTAATTATAAGTCTTGGTACGATGTTATTGACCATTATTTTAAGTCTGCTGGCTGCCTATGCGCTGTCGAGATTTGATTTCAGATGGAAAAAACACTATATGCTTGGGTTGCTTAGTACGCAGATGTTCCCGGGGATTGCGTTTCTTATCCCATATTTTATATTGTTTAATCTGATTTACAAGTACACAGGCATACCTATGAAGAATACTTACTGGGGGATGATATTCACATATACTTCATTCTCTCTCCCGTTTGCGGTTCTCATGCTTCGTAACTTCCTGGAAAATATCCCGGTTGATCTCGATGAGCAGGCGCAGATTGACGGCTGTACACCGTTCGGGACTTTGTGGCGGATTATTCTTCCGGTGTCTATGCCGGGTATTGTGACTATCGGGATCTTCGGGTTTATTATGGCGTGGAATGAGATCCTATTCGCATCAATCCTTACCGGACGCGAAACCAAGACGATCTCTGTAGGACTCCTCGACTATCTGACTGCTCAGCAGTCTCAATGGAGTGAGATGATGGCGGCGTGTATACTTGTGTCGATCCCGGTACTCGTGTTTTTCACGTTCCTGCAGAAGTATATCGTGAGCGGACTGGTTGCCGGAGCAACAAAGGGATAAAATTTAAAACATAAACTTCGATTGAATCTTTTAAACGTAAAAAAAATGATTTGACGGGTGAGCTGTATATTTTTACTAAAATAAAAGTTCTTAAAAAAGAGCATTTTAAATTACTTATACACAAGGAGAATAGAAATGAAATACGGATACTTTGATGATGAAAATAAGGAGTACGTTATAACCGATCCTGCTACGCCGCATGCGTGGATAAATTACCTGGGAACCGGAGATTTTGTGAGTATAATATCCAATACTGCCGGAGGATACTCATTCTACAAAGATGCCAGACTGAGACGTATAACGCGATATCGGTATAACAACGTCCCGATGGATGTCGGCGGTAAATATTTCTATATAAATGACGGAGCCGAGTTCTGGAGTCCGACATGGCAGCCTGTAAGGAAAAAACTCGATTCTTACGAGTGCAGGCACGGCCTCGGCTACACAAAGATTACCTCGCAGAAGAACGGTATCGAGTCCGAGATAACATATTTTGTTCCCACTGATGAGAACTGCGAGATTCATAAGGTTGTTTTGAAGAATGTGTCCGGTGTTTCAAAAAAGATTAAACTCTATTCGTTTGTAGAGTTCGCTTTGTGGAATGCGCTTGACGATATGACAAATTTTCAGAGGAATTTCAGTACCTCCGAAGTTGAGGTGGAGAATAGTGTAATTTACCATAAAACTGAGTATCGTGAACGGAGAAATCACTATGCGTTTTACTCATGCAGTGAAAAACTTGCCGGTTTTGATACGGACAGGGAGAAGTTTATCGGGAAATATAATGGTTTCAATGAACCGGAAGTTGTTGTAAATAATAAATCTACAAACTATATCAATTCCGGCTGGTCTCCGATAGCTTCCCATTGTGTTGAGGTGGAATTAAAAGCCGGCGAGGAAAAGATAATGGTTTTTGTTCTCGGTTATGTTGAGAACCCTGTTGATAAAAAATGGACGGCTAAGAATGTTATCAATAAATCAAAAGCCTACGATCTTATAAAGAAATATGATATTGCCGGAGTTGATAATGCCATTCTCAAACTGAAAGAGTATCACGAGTCTATGTCGCATAACTATATATGTAAGAGTAATGATCCGAGACTTGACAGGATGGTGAACATATGGAACCCGTACCAGTGTCACACGACTTTTAATCTGGCAAGAAGTACGTCTGGATTTGAATCGGGTATCGGGCGCGGTATCGGGTTCAGGGACAGTAATCAGGATGTAATGGGAGCTTTGACATTTATTAAAGATAGGAGCAGGGAACGGATATTGGACCTTGCCGCTACACAGTTCCCAGACGGAAGTGCATTCCACCAGTATCAGCCCCTTACCAAGAAGGGGAATGCTGACCTCGGCGGCGGATTTAATGATGATCCGCTCTGGATAGTTTTTTCTACAATCTCATATATCAAGGAGACCGGAGATAGGACAATCCTTGATGAAAAGAGAAAGTTTAACGATACCGGCGTTCCGGAAACAATACTTGAGCATCTCGACAGATCTGTCAATTTTGTCGTGAACAACAAGGGACCGCACAAACTTCCCCTTATCGGACGTGCTGACTGGAACGATTGTCTAAATCTGAATTGTTTCTCAGAAACTCCGGATGAGTCTTTCCAGACTTGTACAAACAAGGACGGCAAGAATGCCGAGTCTGTTTTTATCGCGGGGATGTTCCTTGCGATAGTTCCGGAGTATATCCGTCTGCTCGAA
>JBFZEO010000007.1:0-5247 GCA_041306845.1 Spirochaetota bacterium | reverse complement strand
ATTTTTGTCAACATATTTTTGCTGATTTCTTCAATCTGACCGGCCCGCCAAACTCACCTGCAATCTGCATCGCTCGGCACGTCTGACGACAGGGCAACTTATATAATATTAGTCCGCCTTTGTCAAACAAAATTTGGAGATTTTTTGAGAATTTATTTTCAGCAGAACTACTATATAAAACACCTAAAAACCTCCTATGAGTTTTTTAGAAGTTACCTATATACAATTATATTTTTTTTATATATAATTGCCGAACAATTTAAAACTACCGGGAAATAAGCATGTACAGATTTAATCAGGAAGCTCTAAAACTTCAGAGACAACTACGGAAAAATAGAGGGTATTCACCGGTAGATAACTTTTTCAAACAACACTCCCTCATAGAGAGTCTCTACACAGAAATAGAAAAAAATATCGACAATCCCCGACTCCTCCAGCAAGCCAGAAAGCAGCTTGTCATATCTCTTGTATCGGCACTTGAAGTTTACTTTAAAGATATCATAAAGAAAGCGATCGACACAAACTGTTTTGACGACAGCGGTATTCTTAAGTATATAAAACGTACATACTCACTCATTGACCTGAAGCAAATTGTGGCAGAAAGATTTACTGCTGGAGAGATACTCGCTTCGATGTGCAGCTTTCAAAATCTTAAAGCTATCAATAAAATTTTCTCACTTCTCATAGGCAAAAACTTTATAAAGGCGATAAACACATTTGAATTTGTAATCGAACCTGAATTTAGCAAAACAAGCAATCCTCCGAAAACTACAATAATGGATGAAGATAAAAGACTGTATAAAGGACTCAATGAATTATACTCACTCCGTCCGTACATCACACACGATCAGTTAGACAAATCCGCAATAACAGAATATCAAATACATAAATTCTTAAGCAGCACAGCCCTGTTCGCCATCGCCGTTGACAACTATATAAACTCCCTTATCTCCGACGAAGATGAGCAGAACAAGTAATATTTTTTTGAAATAAACATTAAAATAACTTATAATTATTTCTAATGTCTTTCTTAATTGGAGATTTTTTATATTGATGAATGATACTAATGCTATTTCTAATAAAAATACAGTTCCCGATATTAAGCAGAAATCAAAAATACTCTGCGTTGATGATTCGGAATCGATCAGATTCCTCATAGAAACAATTCTTGACGAGTATTTTACTGTAGAATTTGAATTTAACCCGGTTAATGCACTAATGAAAATTGATGAAAGTTACGACTGTATTCTGCTTGATCTAATGATGCCTCTTCTAAGCGGAATAGAGATTCTGAAAGAAATAAGAAAAAATCCCAAACTATCATCACTCCCGGTAATTGTCCTTACGGCAAAAAATTGTAATGAAAAAGAGATAGCCGATCTATTTGCGATAGGTGCCAACGATTATGTAACCAAACCGTTTTTGAGTGCGGAATTAATTGCCCGTGTAAAACATCAGATCAAATTAAAAAGCACAACTGAAGAACTTATCAAAACTAATGACATTCTCTACAAAGCAGTAAAAAAAGAGGAACTACTCAACGAGAAAATCATAGAGAAGACGATCCAGCTCAAGAGATCAAACAAAAGGATCGTGACACTAAACAAGCGCCTGAGATATCTAGCAACCCACGACAAACTCACAAAGTTTTACAATAGAAGAGCATTTTATATTTTCCTTGAAAACGACATAAAAAGATTAAAAAGAATAAATACGAAACTATCGCTTCTCATGATTGACATAGATTACTTTAAAAACATTAACGATACTTACGGACACCTAACCGGTGATATGGTACTGAGATCGTTATCCGACATCATCAGATCAACATTGAGAGAGATCGATATAGCAGGACGTTACGGCGGTGAAGAATTCTTAATTCTCCTTCCGGACAGTGATGCAAAAGGGGCAAAAATAGCTGCCGAAAAACTCCGGAAACAGGTTGAGAAATCGGTAATCGATCCTGATAATCTAAAAATAAAACTTACTATAAGTATCGGTATTGCCGAATTTATTGCCAACGAAGATCTCGACTCTCTCATTGCACGCGTTGACAAAGCACTTTATGTAGCAAAGAATTCCGGTAGGAATGTAACCGTTGTTGCAGAATAATCACATTCTAAAATCTATAAAACAAAAAAATAAACAGCAAGATAATGAAAGAAAGCCCCAGCAAGAACAAACAGATGCCATATCTCATGGAATCCGAAAAAACCTTTAACCGGATTAGGCTTCTCCATATAAAAAACGACTGAACCGACTGTATAAAAAACTCCCCCGATCAATATCAGAAGTGCACTGTATACACCGGCTATCTTAAAAACAGGAATTATCAATATCGCACCTATCCACCCCATTCCCACATAGAGCGAATTAGTAAACCACTTCTGTACACCGGTAAAAACGCTCTTTATAGAGATCCCGAGAGCAGCAATAAACCAGACAACTCCAAAAATCACCCATCCGTAAGGCTGCCAGAATTTATCCTGAGCAAGAGTCACAAGACATATCGGAGTATAAGTCCCGGCGATAAGGGGGAAAATCGCTAAATAATCAAACAACCTGAAGATTTCCTCGATCTTGTGACTGGAATTAATGCCGTGATGAAGCGCGCTTGCAACAAACATTGCTAACAGGGTAAATCCGTATATCGAAAATGAAACTATCTTCCACGGATCCCCCTTAATCGAGGATGCAACAATAAGAATCACCCATCCGAGCAAAGCTCCCATAGCGCCTATAGTGTGGGAAATGGTATTAAACCGCTCATCCGTAACGTTGGGGCTTCCATCTTTACTTAATTTTCTTATCCTCATCACACACCGCCATTCAACTAAAGACTCAAAATAGTCCTGAAACTTTACTTACAAGAAGTGTTGTCAATTTCAATAAAATACTAAAAATTAAACCGGAGGCAATCCCGGACAAAACACTTGTTCTGAACTCCATCTCATTTTTTCTTGACTTAAATGCAAGGGAGAGAAACTCCACTACCACAACAGTAAAAACTATTACAGCAACGATACACACTATCATATAAAATTGGCTGTACTTTTCGATAAATGCATAAAGACGCTCCGATAGAAAAAAAACAAAAGAGGCTACCAATCCGAGCACGATGCTTTTAAGATATGTACGAGTATCTACATTCTTCATAAAAAACGGAGCAATAAAAAGGAGACCGAGTATAATCACAACTCCGATACTGACTCCGGTTATAACCTGTGTAAAAACAAGTTTATCAATAGTTTTTACCTGAGTATCTATAACAGAAACAGGTTTATCCAGAAAATGGAATTGTGTATTTAACAGGTACAGAGCAAGCAGTAAAACAGCAAGGATAGACGTAATCACAAGCAGTCTTATCAGAAAATTTATTGATCTCTTCATTATTATCACCTCACATTACTCAAAAATTATACTATTTTACCATATACATCTTGATCTCGTCATCAGGGAAAGTTATGGGTGGAATGGTCATCTCCTCTCCGTCAACTATTATCCCGGCCGGAGAATTTGACTTTGCCTGAGAGTATCGGGAAAACACCTTTTTAACAAAATCCTTTTTAAAATCAGAGGCAGCACCGCCCACCATTATAATGTCCGGTCCATTCGTACTGCCCGCTGTCGCCCACACGACAGACTTATCCCTCAACCCCTTGAGGATCTCGTTATCAGCCTGATTACGGCCTGCAAAACAATACTCACCTTTACCCAATCTGAAAAACCTCGAATTCTTCACGAGTTCAAAAAGATACGGTTTATCAAGCACTCCGTCATCAAATAGAATCTTTAATTTTGCTGAGTAACAAGGATCTGTCAAAAGACATCCGCCGGCCGGCGACGGGTAATCCACGATCCCATATTTTTCGGCGTATTCCATCTGCGCTTTACGGGTTCGTCCGGAGATATCAAGGAGTTTATCTCTATCGATCCAGCCGTTCTCTTCCGGGAATGTGGACTGGAGCAGTTTAGCCGATAGCGGTCTGACAATAAGATTATATTTTTCACCGATAAGAGCCTCTATCTTGTGGAATGCCTGCTGATTCTGCGACATCGGACGCTGTCCTAAGACCTCACCGGTTATCACAAAGGAGGCGCCGTATTTATCAAGCATATCGAGACAATACTTCATCATAAGTGCATGACAATCTATGCACGGATTCATGTTACTCCCGAACCCATAAACAGGAGCTCTCATCATGTCAAGATGAGCATCTTTAAAATCTATATAAACGAGCTGTGCACCGATCGCGGCGGCAGCCTTCTCAATCCTTTCACTCCTGCCCCCGAAGAAATGGGAAACAAAATTGCAGGCTATCACCTCAACGCCCTGCTCCATAATAAGTTTGACGGCAAGCTGACTGTCAAGCCCGCCGGAAAATAGTGCCAATGCCTTCACATTTCCCCCTAAAGATTTATAGTCAGGTTATATCTTTTGTGCGTTTTAAAGTCAAATATTATAACTCATTTTGTGGGTCTCTATTATCCGTCTTAAAGTATGTAATGGTTTGCCATAATCCATTACATAGTTTGCCTTAAAGTATGTAATACTTCGAGTCAATCTATTACATACTTTGATTTAACCATAGTAATGGTTTGTACAATCTGCTGACTGACAATTTAAATCTGCGGTCATCAGATCATCAATCTGCTATCATCAGATTAACTATCGTCTGACTGCGGATGCAGGATTATTCCTTCAACTCTTCAAGGTAGGCATCAAAACACCAGCCGATTTCACCTTAAAAAGTAAAATATTGTCTTAACAATGGGGGCATTATACTTTGAGATACTCGGAAGTGTGAATTTTTATAAGAGCTGCGCTCTTATAATCTGCACCTTGCCGGCTGGCTTGTCAAAAGTTACACAAACTCTCTCTTTTCCTGCGGAAAGAGAGAGTTTTACATAACTTTTTGGCCGCGCCGGCAATATCGGAGGGTAAAATTGGGAATGGGGGATGGGATTTTTATCATCAGCGTTAATTGGCGTTCATTGGCGGTTAATCTTTCTTCCGCCTTTTCTTCCTTGCTTCGTGCCCTTCGTGCTCTCCGAGTTAAAACTTCCTGAGATTTTTCATATTTTACGTAATCGAAAATGCGAGTTTTTTCATTTAATCATAGTAAGGAGTTTTATTATGAATGAAAATACCAGTATTGAATTTGAGACCGATCTCATTCCATTCCACGTACTTTTCGACAGCGAACTGCATAAAAAGATCAAAAAAGAAGCGCGACACCGCCGGAT
>JBFZEO010000047.1:0-10632 GCA_041306845.1 Spirochaetota bacterium | reverse complement strand
TCTTGCTTTTTTTCAGGTGAACACCGAGATATATCCATATCCCTTTCATTTTATCGCAGAGATAGTTTCTACTGTAACCGGCTTCGAGCTGCCCATTTACCAGACCGTCATGAAAATCTTTTATGAGCATTAGATCATCAATTGTTATCTCTTTTTTAACTCCCTTAACCATCTGAGGGAGGAACGGGTTTGAAAGAATTCCCCTTCCTAGCATATAATCTTCGATATCACCTATAATTTCTTTGGTTGAGATATAATCTTCGGTGTTAAAGATATCTCCATTGTAAACCGTTTTATGAGTCAATCCGGCTCTATTTTTCTGGAATGAGTCAATGCAGACTGATCCGGTATACCCCTGTTTTCCGATCCTCGGATGGATTATCACTTCCGTCAGCGGGTATTTGTTGAGAATGGGAATAATTTTCTCGATCTCATTTTTGTCCCTGTGTCCAAGCCGCATTTTAACAGAGAGTTTCCCATTCAGCTTTGGCACGGCATAATTGAGAAGTTTTTCGATCCTATCGGGGAACAGTAAAAGTCCCGAACCTTTATGCTTGTTTGCAACTGTCGGGAACGGGCATCCGAGGTTCCAGTTTAACTCCTCATATCCGAGATCGTAAATCGCGTTTGCCATGTTTACAAACGGGATCTCCTCATTCCCGAGAACTTGCGGGATTAGTCTCCCGGTTGTATCCTTCTCCTTTATGATATCTTTAAGGAGAGCCTGGTTTATAACTTTCGCTTTTACGGTAGATACGAATGGGGCGAAGTACCTGTCAACTCCGGGAAACATTTTATCATGCAGGTTTCTGTAAATATACCCGGTAATACCGAGTATCGGCGCTAAATATACATTCAAACTTAAAAACTCCTCTCATAAAAAATGACCCCCAGAATATAGCCCGTTTTAGAGGCTGCATCCTGAGGGTAAATATAGTAACCGGGTAAAAAATTATGTACTCTTTTATAAGAATTAAATCACAATTTTATAAACCTTTTTAAGTGATTTTACCTTGCTCAACTCATCTAAAATAGAATCCGGTATTTCGCCGTCTACCTGTATGAAACTCATTGCCTGTTTTTTAGTGTTTCGTCCGAGCTCCATATTTGCAATGTTCAAGCCTTTTTTGCCGAGAATGGTTCCTATTTCACCGATAAAACCAGGTATGTCTTCGTTTATCGTGAATAAAATATTACCGTCAGGTATAAAATCAACTGTAAAGTCATCAAAACCTACAACTCTATATATACCGCCCTGGAACACGGCACCCTTTATAACAGTTTTTCCGTTCGAGTGTTTTATCGTTATGATAAGTTCAGAAGCGTAATCTTCAAACTCCTGAGTTTTTACTTCTGTAAGTTTAATCCCTTTTTCCTGAGCCGTCATCAGCGCATTGACAAAATTTATTCCCTCGATCTTGCCTTTTAGAAGTCCGATCATGAGAGCTCCGTTGACAGAAGCTGTAGGAAGCGTATGAGCCTCTCCGGCAAATTTTATCTCAACTTCAGTAAAATCATAGTTAACAGACTGGCTGTATATAGCACCGATTTTACCGGCAAGTTCCATATAAGGTTTAACTATAGCACCGGTTTTTGCATCTATGCTTGGAACATTTACTGCATTTACAATTTCGCCCTTTGTCAGATAATCACCGATCTGATATGCGATGGCGATAGCTACATTCACCTGAGCCTCAACCGTACTTGCACCGAGATGCGGAGTACAGATAACATTAGGATGTTTAACAAGAGCGCTGTTCGGGTCAACCGGTTCGCTTACGAAAACATCGAGTCCGGCTCCGGCAACTTTACCGCTGTTTAGAGCATCAAGCAAGTCTGCTTCGTTAACGATACCGCCCCTTGCACAATTTATTATGTAAACTCCATTCTTCATCTTTGCAATTGTATCTTTGCATATGAGGTTTGTTGTTTTATCATTTTTTGGAACATGGAGAGTTATGTAGTCGCTCACTGCGTAGACTTCATCGAGAGTGTCAACTTTTTTCACGCCCATAGCTGCTGCTTTTTCGTTTGTGAGGAATGGATCGTACACGACAACATTCATCTTAAGTCCTACAGCTCTGTCGGCTACTATCCCGCCGATATTACCTGCGCCTATAACTCCGAGAGTTTTACCCAGAACTTCAACTGATGTTTTAGCCAGAGCATTCTTTTCCCACTTTCCCTCTTTCATCGTCATAGAAGCCTGAACAACCTTTCTTGACAACGTCATAATCATCGTTACAGCAAGTTCTGCTGCTGCTTCAGAATTCCCACCCGGAGTATTCATAACTATAATACCCCTCTTGGATGACTCAACAACATCTATATTATCTACACCGGCTCCGGCTCGGCCGACAACTTTCATTTTTTTTGCGGCATCTATCACATTCCCTTTAAACTGAGTAGAACTTCTTACCACCAGCCCTTCATAATCTCCGATTATACCGCATAATTCTTCAGGAGATAATCCGGTCTTAACATCCACTTGGATTTCCGGATATTTCTTAAAAACATCGAGTCCCTCTTTGGAACATGAATCTGCTACAAGCACTTTGAACATAACTAAAAACCTCCTGTTTATATTGTGAATTTACTAACAAAAAAAGCTAATAAAGTCAATTGAGTTATACATATTTTTATAAAGAAAAACATTGATATTTGGTAAAGTTGACTTTTTTTCTATATTAATCTATTTATAATAGGACGCGGTTGGCAAGGCATAATGTCAATCGCAGACATAATTTTATTATATTGAGGTAATATGCTGACCGATATCAAATCTGAAATTACAGAATTATTAAATACAACCGGGGAATATAAAAAATTCATAAAGCTTGATACTGTCAGAGAGGAGATCAGCGATCTGGAGGAGTTGACCAAAAAGGATAATTTTTGGGATAACCAGGCTGAGGCTGCAAAACTCCTTAAAAAGATATCAAAACTGAAGGATAGGATTGATCCATGGGAAAAATTTTTTACCGAAGCCGGTAATCTTATAGATTTTTATAATATGGCAATTGAAGAGAATGCCAATGAATATGAAACCGAAATTGTTTCAACATTAAATAAATTGAAATCTGAGATTAAGGATTTAGAACTGCTTGAACTGTTGTCCGGGGAGAATGATCAGTGCAACGCAATCCTTAACATTCACCCAGGGGCGGGCGGTACAGAGGCGTGTGACTGGGCCATGATGCTCTATAGAATGTTTACGCGGTGGGCTGAACGTAAGGGATTTGCTGTCGAAATCATGGACTGGCTTGACGGGGACGGTGCCGGCATAAAGAATGTGACTGTTCTCATCAAGGGAAAGTGTGCCTACGGTTATCTTAAGAATGAAAACGGGATTCACAGGTTAGTCAGGATCTCCCCATTCGACTCAAATGCGCGAAGACACACATCGTTTGCGTCTATCTATGTTACTCCTGATATAGAGGACGAGATCGACATTGATATCAGAACAGAGGATCTCCGCATTGACACATACAGAGCCGGTGGGGCGGGCGGTCAGCATGTCAACAAGACGGATTCGGCAGTACGTATAACCCATTTGCCTACTAACATTGTTGTGCAGTGTCAGAATGAGAGATCACAGTTAAAGAATAAAAATTTTGCTATGAAAATGCTCAAAGCAAGACTCTACGATCATTATAAAAAAGAACAGGAAGCGGAAAAAGAGAAGAATAATCCTGAGAAAAAAGATATCGCCTGGGGATCGCAGATAAGAAGTTATATATTTCAGCCGTATACTCTCGTTAAAGATCACAGAACAAAGGTTGAAGTGGGAAATATTCAGGCAGTTATGGACGGAGATATCGATGAGTTCCTCAAGACCGAGTTAAAAGTGATGGCTTCGGGTGTTAAAATAGAATACTCGGAGTGATTGGGTTTCGTCTGAAAATGCTCTCTTTAGGGTAATTAGAAGTACCTTTTATATCGAGTCTTAGTATGAGTCTAATTATATTGTTAATATTTTAAAAAAAAGTGTAATTTTTAAACTTTAAATTTACGATACTGTAAAATGAGGGCTGTTTTAAAATAGTTTAATATTTTTCTTGAAAAATATTAAACTAATGTTTAGAATATAAAAATATTTTGTTACTTAGGATGTGTTATGGGTGCAAGAGTATTAATAGTTGACGATCTGGCGTTTATCAAATTAATAATAAGGGATACTCTTGAAAAAACCGGGTTTGAAGTAGCCGGAGAAGCGTCAAACGGAATCGAAGCTATAGAACAATATAAAAGATTAAAACCGGACATCGTGCTGATGGATATCACTATGCCGAGGATGGACGGGATACAGGCTCTCACTGAGATAATGAAAGCTGATCCGGCAGCTAGGATTATAATGTGTTCGGCTCTTGGCCAGCAGAAACTTATCATACAGTCTATCCAGCTTGGTGCGAAGGATTTTATCGTTAAACCATTTAAGCCGGAGAGAATTGTAGGCGCTATAAAAAAAGCCTTAAATATGTCCTGATCTTAATGCAGCGTATATCACTTTTTTTTATAGTTTTCCTTACTCTAATTCCATTCTACACAACAACAGCAGCAAGAATACCGAATAACTTTACCGACAAAATCACCGATCAGAATATCCTCGATCTTTTTACGTTTAATGCGGCTGTATTAAAATTCAAAAAGTCGGGTGAGATTAATAACATAAAAAACTATGACATCGATCTTCTTGCAAACATACTCACAGATGAATTAAAGTCTGTTTCTGAAATAAAGCCCGATCTGAAATTAATACTGCTTAAAGGGCTGAATTATGTAAGTGCTAAAAATCAGCAGCTGTCAAAAGTTCTACTCTCCGATACGGATGCCGGGATCAAATCGGGAAGGTCACTTATATATAATCAAAAAGACAATATAAAAATGATAAAGCAGAATATAGATGCTGTTCTTAAAGATACGAAGTACAGCAGGCTCTGGGTGGAAAATCTGGAAAATGATTATTTTACCATAAAAACGGCAGATCCTATCGATAGAACAAACGGAACCAATTACTCCATATCAAAAGAGAAAAGTGTCGATTATCTGTTCTCCGGTGAAATAGAGCTTTACTATAATCAGTTATTGATAACCATTGATGTTTACTCTTCGCTTGCTGACAGGGTGATATATTCTAAAAGTTTTACTTCGACCGAAGAAACCATGTCTGACGACATAAGGAATTTGTGTTCTGAAGTTTTTCCAAGTGTTTTTAATATAAACTACAGCAGACTCTCCGTCTCAACCGTGGAGGGCGGGGAAATATATATAAATGACCTTTATACCGGAACTACCGAGTCAAATTTTAATTACGTAAAGCCGGATACCTATTCTGCAACTGTGAAGGTTAAAGAAAAAAAGGATTCTCATAAAAATATAATTGTAAAATCAGGCAAACATGAAGTGATAAGTATAAAGGCAGGTGAGCCTATTCCTCTTCAAAAAGTGAGTTTTGATATAGAACCATATGGTACAAAAATTTTTATTAATTCTTCATATCGGGGCAAGACTCCTTTCAGTGAATATATGCCGGCGGGTAATTACGTTCTTGAGGCTAAACCATCGTCACTATATATAAGCAAAAGATATACGTTTAACATAGAAGAGATTGCGGATCAGGAAAAGATAATAACATTCCACCTCCTGACAAAAAGTATTGATAAATTTCTTGTTACAAAGAAATATCTCTACTACGCGGCTTTCTGGTCGTTCACATTTTCACTTGCCGCATTTGTACCGGTAACAGTGATGTCTGTTGATTACTATAACAGATTAGGCATTGCTGCCAGTTCGTATAACGATTTGAACGAGTCAAATACGGCGTTTGTTGATACTGTCGAAGGGAAAAAACTGTATTATACTTCCGAGATCTTGAGATATACGGCAATCGGACTGGGCATTCATTGTGTCTTGAATGTGGCGTGGTTGTTCTACTCGCTTTCTGATTACATAAAAACTCTCGATAAAAAAGATTTTATACCTATCATTGAGTTTAGAAGCGGTGAGAATGGTAAGGAGGAGCTGCAGATAGGAGCTAAGATCCCGTTAGGTTAAAAAACAAGCCCTATTCCACCCTTGAGATAAACACCTTTGAGGTCAACTCCGGTCTGCTTGGAAAACTTGTCATCATACAGATATCTGTATCCTGTTTCTATGAATAGTCTGGCATCCTTGAGGATGTATCCTCCGACGGCGGCGAACGGGGTGACTGAGAATGAATCTGCTCTGTAACTTCCTGAGCTCTCCTGAGTTAATAAAACGCCGGCGATACAGCCGATATTGATGTAAAAGTTAAAGATATTAAAATGACCGCCGATGCCTGCTCCGACATTAATCGGCGCATAAAATTTACTGTCAAGACTCATAAACATAAAATCGCCGTTTAGTAAAATATTAAAAAACGGCAGTCCGACAGGAATATTAAGGCGGGCGGAGAGTTCCGGATAGTATGAAGGTTTATTTTCTGTGAGATTTGCGAACAAGACTCCGCCGGCGATACTCAGAACTGCTCCGAATTTCTGTATTTTTTTTGCGGTAAATGTTGTTTCTCCGTCGTCTTTATAGTCTTTCTTTAGAATGTAAATCCCCGTAGAACTGCTCATGCCGGATTTTATAACGCAGATTGTCCCAGTGGGAGATTCAAGATAGTTATTGACTTTTATGTCATCGATATATCCTGCATTTATAGAAACAAAAAAAGGATTTATCGCCTTAAACTCAATATCTCTGACAAAAATATCGAGGTTCAGAAAATAGTTTTTAAATTTAATGTCAAATTCATTAATGAGAGTCTCTTTGTAAGTCTCCCAGCTCTCCCGGACTGTTTTGTCTATGGTAAATTTATTTGATGAGTATAGGTTATCTTTTTTATCGTAAATCTCAATCTCGCATTCAACAAGTACCCGAGTCTCGATGATATTTTGATCGTAGAAGTTAGGGTCGTCAGAGATGAGATACTTAACCGATTTAAAAACCGCGTAATAATCGATGTCTGGCGAATTCTTATCCCCGATTATGCAGTTTCCTCTTCCGTCGAATGTGAGGTAGCCTACGACTTGGTCGAACAGAGAGTCAAAGAGAAAAGCGTCTTTTTTGTAAATTACAGTATCATTCATCTTAATTGCGATATTGAGAGAGTTGATAACATAAAATACATTGAAGAAAATTATAAAAATTATCTTTTTCATAAAATAAAATATCTCCGGATAACTCAATAAATTTGATTATACTAAATTTATCAGAGCATAACCAGTCAATAAAACAATTTACTCTGTCTGTCTATAATTTTTTTCATCGGAAATGTAAAATGTAGGTTATTTATTGAGATTTTATGCTATATTTCTAAAAAAAGATTGTAATCATTACAATTTTTTATTACATTAAACTTGTAGTTAATTTTAAAAATATTTTGCATTTTGAGGTAGTAATCATGGATAAAGAATGGAATGGTTTCAGAAGCGGTATCTGGCAGAATAAGATAGATGTAAGAAATTTCATTCAAAGAAATTACAATGAGTATGAGGGAGATGAGAGCTTCCTTACACCGCCGACAGAGAAAACTGAGAAACTCCATGATAAAATCCTTGAACTCATGGCTGAGGAGCGCAAGAAGGGGATCCTTGATGCGGAGACAACTATACCGTCCTCGATAACCTCTCATGGTGCCGGCTACATAGATAAAGATCTTGAAATCATTTATGGACTCCAGACTGATAAACCTTTGAAAAGAGGGATATATCCGAGGGGCGGTTTGAAGATGGTTATAAGTGCCCTTGAGTCTTACGGGTACTCAATCGATCCTGTTACGCAGATGATATTTTCATTCTACAGAAAAACACATAACGACGCTGTTTTTGACGCTTACACAGATGAGATGAAAATGGCAAGAAAAGCCGGAATTCTTACCGGGCTTCCGGATGCTTACGGCAGAGGGAGGATCATAGGTGACTACAGAAGAGTTGCACTTTATGGGATGGACAGGCTTATCGAAGATAAAAAATATCAAAAAGATCTTTTTGATATACAGGTTATGGATGAAGAATCTATAAGGATGAGAGAAGAGATCCAGACTCAGATAAATTCTCTTACAGAATTAAAGGAGATGGCGGCATTTTACGGATTTGATATCGGTAAGCCGGCGTCAAACGCGTTTGAGGCGTTTCAGTGGACATATTTTGCTTTTCTTGCTGCAGTTAAGGAGCAGGACGGAGCGGCGATGTCTTTCGGGAGAATATCAACATTTCTTGATATATACATTCAAAGAGACCTGAGGCACGACATAATTGATGAGAGTTATGCTCAGGAGCTTGTGGATCAGCTTATATTGAAGTTGAGAATAGTACGTTTCTTGAGAACACCCGAATATAATGACCTTTTTTCCGGTGATCCGACGTGGATTACAGAGTCTCTCGGCGGAATGGGAGTTGACGGGAGATCGTTGGTTACCAAAACAACATTCAGATTCCTTCACTCTCTCAAAAATCTGGGACCATCGCCTGAACCTAATCTCACTGTATTATGGTCATCGCGACTTCCGAGAGACTTTAAGATCTATTGTTCTAAACTTTCTATAGAAACATCTTCGATACAGTATGAGAGTGATGATCTTATGAGAGAGTATTTTGGTGATGATTACGCCATAGCTTGTTGTGTGTCTGCGATGAAGATCGGGAAGCAGATGCAGTTTTTCGGAGCGAGAGCTAACATTGCCAAGGCTTTGTTATATGCGATAAACGGCGGTAAGGATGAGATGACAAACCTCCAGGTTGCACCGATGTTTGAGTCTGTTAAGAGTGAGTATCTTGACTTTAACGATGTCATGGTAAAATACGATTACATTCTTGAATGGTTAGCAGGTCTGTACATAAGAACTTTGAATACCATTCACGCAATGCACGACAAGTACGCTTACGAATCGCTGCAGATGGGACTTCATGATAAGGATATATTGAGGACAATGGCAACAGGGATTGCCGGACTCTCAGTAGCTGCGGACTCGTTATCAGCTATAAAATATGCAAAGGTTAAGACTGTCAGAAATAAAGACGGGATGGTAACCGATTATGTGGTTGAGGGGGACTTCCCTAAATATGGTAACAATGATGACCGTGTTGATTTAATCGCTTACGATCTTGTTGAGAGATTTATGAATAAACTAAGAAAGCAGAAGACCTACAGAAATTCTGTGCCGACGATGTCTGTTTTGACCATAACTTCAAATGTTGTATATGGTAAAAAGACAGGTTCGACCCCGGACGGAAGAAAAGCCGGAGAGCCGTTCGCTCCCGGGGCAAATCCTATGCATGGACGCGATGTGCTGGGGGCAGCTGCGTCACTCCAGTCTGTTGCTAAGCTGCCGTACGAACACTCGCTCGACGGGATTTCTAATACATTCACAATTGTACCGGACGGTCTTGGTTCTGAAACGGAGGAGAAGGTTAACAATCTGGCGTCGCTCCTTGATGCGTACTTCAAGTACGGCGGACACCACCTTAATATCAATGTTCTTAACAGAAAGACTCTACTCGATGCGATGATCCATCCGGAGGAGTACCCTCAGTTGACTATAAGAGTTTCGGGATATGCGGTTAATTTTATTAAACTGACAAAAGAACAGCAGTTAGAGGTTATAAACAGAACTTTCCATAAAGGATACTGATATGACAGGAAGGATCCATTCATATTTTACATTAAGCGCAATCGACGGTCCCGGACTCCGCTTTGTCCTTTTTCTGCAAGGGTGCCGCTTGAGGTGTGTGTACTGTCACAACCCTGATTCCTGGGTTTATGAGAATGGTAAGGAAATCTCTGTAGATGAGATTATCTCTGAGATAAAAAAGAATCAGATCTTTTATGACGCATCGGGTACCGGCGGGCTCACTATAAGCGGCGGGGAACCCATGTTTCAGCCGGAGTTTTGTGCGAAGATATTGAGTGAGGCGAAAAATAACGGCATTCACACAGCTCTTGACACCTCCGGTTCTGTAGACATCTCGCAGTATGGCGAAATAATAACGAATACTGACCTCTTTATACTCGATATAAAAGCAACTGATAAAGATGTGTACAAGTCGATAACGTCGGATACAAATTTTAATCATCTTAAGAATGGAGAGTTTCTTTCTGCTATCGGTAAAAAACTGTGGATAAGATATGTACTGACTCCAGGTTTTAACGATAAGGAGTCCGATATTGACGGACTTATTGATTATCTAAAAAAGCTGAACACTGTTGAACGGCTCTATATTATTCCCTACTCCAAGCTTGGAGAGAACAAATGGGCTGAGTGCGGGTATGAGAATGTGCTTCTGAACACGCAGTCGCCGTCTCCGGAGTTTGTTGAGGAAGTCAGGAAACGGATCGGTCAGAATGGTTTTAATTTCAAGATTTTATAACTAAATGTTACTTTAAAAAATCTTATCCGGTGTTTTAGTTTGTAAAATTTTGTCTTATGGTCAAAATTTACAAATGTTATAAACAGGCTTAATATTACCTTAATTTATTCATCTTCTTGAATTCTACAAAATAAGTGTTATAATCCATTGAACAAAGTTGTCTATTTGGGGGAATTAAAAATATGTTAAAAAAATGCTTTAATACAATGGTTATTTCTAAAAATCATGCCCGGTATTT
>JBFZEO010000045.1:0-2648 GCA_041306845.1 Spirochaetota bacterium | reverse complement strand
TTTTGTAATCGAAAATCAACGCTCCCGTAATTAATAATATTAAGGGGGATTTTATGGACGATACAGAATATGAAAGGTTTCATTTTAAGATTGATGAGGAGCTCAAGGCGAAGATTGATTTATACTCGATTATGATGGAGGTGAGTTGTTCGGCTATTATCAATAAAATAATTGATATATCGTATCATTTTATAGAAAAATACAGTCTTACAGAGACTGAACTTGATTTTCCGGCAGAACCGCTACAGTCTGAAGACATGGATGTATATCTGGAGTTTAAATTTAAGAACTCTCTCTATAAATTGCAGGGCGATTTTAACTTGCGGAGTAAGGCGCAGGTTCTAAGGCTTATCTTGAGGACTTTCTTTGATAAACTTTTAAAACATGGCGGAGAAAAGTTAGAGCGTTTTTTTGAAAAAACAAAGAAAATATGGGGAAAAATTAAGCGGAACAAGCTGGAATGGACAAAAAGTCCATCTCATATGAGGAACGAGACCTCCAATTATTTAACTAAAACCTATACAAATTTCCTCCATCTCCAGGAAATCATCCTCTCCCCGCCCAATCTCTTCCGGCAAACACCCTAAACTTCCATTTTTCCCATAAATTTATATTAATTTAAACTTCAAAATCTAAATTCTCAAATAACGTACTTAAGGATTTTAAGTCGTCTCCCTTTACCTCACCGGGTTAATAATATTGATAAATAATGATTTTTGTGTTACTAAATATCAACGTTAAATATAAATATGGAGCAGAAGATGAATCCATTGATGGAAAAATTTGAATTTGTACCTTTTAATAAAATAAAAAATGAAAATTTTATAGAAGCACTTGAAACGGACATAGGGAACGCAAAAAAAGTTATAGATGACATCAGGAATCTGAAAGTAGAACCTACATTCAAAAACGTAGTCGAGGTACTTGAGTTCAGCTGGCTCAAGATAAATGTGATTAGTTCTACCATTCACAACTTGCTCTCAACTTGCTACTCGGACGAGATGCAGGAGATCGCAAATAAGGCATCTGAAATGGCGACAGCTTTTTCGGATGAGATAATGCTCGACGGTGATATCTTTAAACAGGTTGAGGCTGTTTATAAAAATAGGGAGAAGTTCGGGCTGAACCATGAGCAGAATAAACTTCTCGATAACACGATGAGAGATTTTGTCCGCAACGGTGCCGCGCTTAACGATGATGATAAACAGAAAATAAAAGAGATAAACATTGAACTCAACAATCTCTCCTTAAAGTTTGGTGAAAATGTTCTCAATGCAACAAATAAATACATTCTCGAAATAGACGACATTGACCGGCTGAAAGGGCTGCCGTTTTATGCGCTTGAGAGTGCCGAGGAACTGGCGGCAAAAAAGGGGAAGCCGGGAAAATATCTGTTTACACTTCAGGCTCCGAGTTTTACTCCGTTGGTAACATATTGTGATGACGCCGGTCTGCGTGAGGAGATGGTGAAGGCTCAGGGGGCAAGGTGTTTTAATGATGAATTTTACAACCGCGAGATTATAAAAAAAGTTCTAAAACTCAAGGATCAGAAGGCGAAAATACTCGGTTATGCAAACTATGCGGAGTACCAGCTTGAGTTGAGAATGGCATCAACTCCGGCGAATGTTAAGGACTTTCTCGATAAGATATTAAAAGCCTCTAAAGAATTTGCCGAGCGGGATATCAGGATGCTTGAAGAATTGAAAGGTTCTCCGGTAAACAGATGGGATGTTGCCTATTATTCAGAAAAGATTAAGAAAAATCTCTATGATATAGATGACAATCTTTTAAAGCCGTATTTTGAGCTGGGACGGGTGACCGCGGGGGCTTTCAAGACTGCCGGACTGCTCTATGACCTGGAGTTCAGGGAAAACAACTCAATCCCTAAGTATCATGAAGATGTTAAGGTTTATGATGTTTACGATGTGAAACGAAATAAATATATGGGAATTCTTTACACCGACTTTTATGCGCGGGAGACTAAGCAGGGCGGAGCGTGGATGACAGAGTTCAGGGATCAGTATCGGATGGATGGAGTTGAGGTTCGTCCTCATGTTTCCATTGTCTGCAACTTCCCGCGTCCGACTGCCGGCACTCCGTCACTCCTGTCCTACAACGATGTCTTGACTCTGTTTCACGAGTTTGGACACGCTCTCCATCTTTTGCTGTCGGAGTGCGGTTATCCGTCTTTGTCGGGGACTAAGGTTTATTGGGACTTTGTTGAGCTGCCGTCTCAGATAATGGAGAATTGGGCGGAAAGTAAAGATTGTCTCAATCTATTTGCATATCACTATCAGACCGGCGACAAATTACCGGATGAGTATATTGAAAAAATTAAGGAATCAAGAACTTTTATGGAGGGATACGGCACTTTGCGGCAGCTCACTTTCGGAATCCTCGATATAAATTATTTTACTACCGATCCGGAAACTATCGATGATATAAAATCGTTTGAGGACAATGTAACAGCTCGGACAACCGTTATTCCGCCGCTGCCGGGTAGTATGATGAGTACTGCGTTCAGTCATATCTTTTCGGGCGGTTACTCTGCCGGGTACTATAGTTATAAGTGGGCAGAGGTTCTTGATGCCGATGCGTTTGAGTATTTTAAGGAGAATGGGATATTTAACAAGGAGATCGCAAATCTT
>JBFZEO010000044.1:0-9891 GCA_041306845.1 Spirochaetota bacterium | reverse complement strand
GGCAAAAAACTCAGAAAGTCACACGAGAATCCTTCTATCCAGAAACTTTACAAAGAATTTTTGGAAAAACCGTTGGGACACAAATCTCACGAACTTTTACACACTTGCTACAACAGAAAGTTCGCAAAGTAAGACACTGTTTTAATTAAAATCTTAAGCTGCCTGTAAAAGGGCAGCTTTTTTTATATAAAATGCTTCTCTATAATTCAATATAGAGACCAATTTTTACGATAATAATTTCGTCAGCATTTTCTTTACAAAGTATAGAAGTACCATTGTATCAGCGGAGTCATAGATTTGAAAGAATATCTTAAGAAATATATCGAACGTCTAAAAAGCAGTCTGAGTGAATTCTTTTATTTTCTCGGATTTATAAAAGTTTCTATCCAGGAGATGTTCCTGTTTGCAAGCCGTAAGGAGGTTTCCCTTGTAGTTTTGATAAGGCAGATACTTTTCACAGGATTTGAGTCGCTCAAATTGATAACTCTCCTCGGACTCGCTATCGGAGCCATCATCATCATTCAGGGGATCTCGTTGCTGCAGAATTTCGGGCAGTCCGACCTGATATACACAATCCTTGTAATTATAATAACCAAAGAGTTGGGGCCTGTAATCACGGCGTTTATTATCATATCGCGGTCGGGGACGGCGATATCGACGGAACTCGGCAATATGGTTGTTAATCATGAGGTTGAGGCGCTCTCAGCTGTCGGGATTAATCCGATCGGGTATCTTGTTGTGCCGAGGATATTTGGAGTTGTCATATCGCTTTTTGCGCTCAATCTCTATCTGAATGTGTCCGGCCTGATAGGCGGGTACATCGTGGCTTCGTTTGTTACGCCGCTCTCATTCGTTGATTTTATCACAAAACTAAGTACTAAGATGAAAGTCATGGATGTTATAATGGGTCAGATAAAAACTATAGTTTTCGGGTTCAGCATCGGCATTATCTCTTGTTACAACGGCTTGAGCGTCAACTATGCGTCCACCGAGGTACCGCAGAGGACGATAAAGTCTGTTGTTACGAGTTTGAGCTGGGTAATCATATTTGATGTTATGCTGGCGTTTTTTACATATTCTATCTGACGGAGCAGCGGGGTAAGAATGGGCGAGCCGATCATTACATTAGAAAATGTTTCGTTTAAAAACGATAATTACACAGTTCTTGAGAATGTGAATGTCGAGATAGAGATAGACAGGTTTACTGCTGTTATCGGCAAGTCCGGAGCCGGCAAGTCAACTCTCATCAAGATAATGGCGGGACTCGTGGAGCCGACTGCCGGCAATGTGAAGATATACGGTGTTGATATGACTGATTATGATTCTCCGCAGGTGAACAGGATAAAAAAAAAGATCGGTTTCAGTTTCCAGGATTCGGCTCTTCTATCAAATTTATCGATAAGGGAGAATCTTGCTCTGCCGTTAAAATATTACTTTAAGAATATGACTGAGAAAAGGATGACGGAACGGATAGAGGAGCTTCTTGATAAGGTTTCTCTTCTTGACTCACAATTCCTGAGACCGGCACAGCTTAGTTTTGGAGAACAAAAATTAGCTTCGATAATCCGCTCGATGACAACCAATCCGGAGATATTGTTCCTTGATGAACCGCTGACCTCCATTGACGCAACACTAAGTAAAAAGGTGCTTGCGTTAATAAAAGACTACTCTAAAAACGAGTGGACTACTGTCATTATAGTGACCCATTCTCCGGAACTTATAATCAATGAAGCAAAGAAAATAATAGTTATCGAAGATAAGGTTATAAAATTGGAAACGACTCCTAAGGAACTCCTTGCTGGCGGCAGAGTGGATGGAATGGAGATTGTGAACGATATGTTTGAGAATTACTTTTAAGGAAGTTTGATATGAGATTAAAACTGAAATATGCAGATAAGATTGTCGGAGCTTTTATGTTTACGGCATTTTTCATATTCTTCGGATTGATTATACTGATCCTGGTTAATCAGAAAATATTTATTAAGAAGTACAATTTTAGAACCCGTTTTGATAACAGGATCGGATTAAATCTCAATCAGGACATATTTTATAAGGGATTTAAAATCGGTAAGATAACTAAATATACGCTGAATGAACTGCCGGATAACGTTGATTATGATTATTTTGAAAACTATTTTCTTTATAATGTAGAAACTCTCTCATCTGACCAGAAAGACACAGAATTTGTAATGTCTAATTATTATAAAGATCCGAGGAATGGCAAGTTCAGGCTGAAGAAAGGTTTACCGAACATAGACAGGATAAGACTCCTTGTTATCTTTGAAAATATCGGATACACAGGGTCGGTTGATGCGGAGTTTGTGATATTTGGCAAATATCTCAATTTTGTGAGACGAGATTCGGTTCTCCTCAAGGCTTTGAACCCGATAACGTCTGGTGCCACGGTGACGCTTATCCCCAACATGATAAATCGTGAGTTAACATCTGAATGGGGGTATATCTATTCACTTGACACAAAAGAGGGGCAGCTCGTGGAGAAGAGGGGCGAGATCAAGAAGCAGAGCGACTCAATCTCAAATATAATAACATCGGTTGACGAACTTTTGTCCTCGATCAACAGCGACAGGAACGCCGATCAGAACTCCGTAGCGAGGATTCTGGTGAATACTGCCGATTCAGTTGAGATATTAAAGGATCAGATGACAAAATTTAATACGATTCTTGATAACTTTCAAGAGCTCTCATATCAGATGAAAAATCCTGACGGCATGGTGAAGAGGCTTGTCGATCCCGACGGAACATATATGTTCAACTCGATACAGACATCGCTTAACAACCTGACTAACATTCTCGCAGAGCTTGATGACTTCTCTAAGTTTTTGAATGGAGAGTCAACTCAGATCGAGACGCTCCTTTATCAGAGCAAAAGTACATTAAAAGAGGCTAAAGATGTTCTGGAGGGAATAAAAAATAATCCGCTGATTAAGGGCGGAATCCCTCAGAAAAAAGAGCAGGATCCGATTAAGGATAATAAACGGGAGCGTGACTTTAAATGAAAATTTCAAATTACAATATCAAAGCGGGATAATTTATGAGAAATCTATATCTTTTGTTTTGCGGCATAATCGCCATTCTCCTCATAACGGGCTGTTCAACTCTCTCAAAGACAGTTGTTTATGAATCGTATACTTTGCGTAATAAGGCAGCAGAAAATGTGGGGGTTGCCAGAGACTTTATCGCAAGATATAACTATGATAAGGCGCTTGAATATCTTAATGAGGCGCTGAAATTTAATAAATTGTCGGATGATGTCCCCGGAACTGCGGTAAATTATTATAACATCGGTAAGGTACAGCTGCTGCTCGAGGATTATAATGGAGCGTTAAGAGCGTTTACTGATGGTCTTTCTGTGATAAACAGGGAGCCGCGGAGCGGTGATTTTCTTAAGCGTGAGGAGGCTCTTCTCCTGGCCGGCATGGGGGAGAGTTACTATCTTTTGGGGAATGGAGATCTGGCGGAGAAATATTATAATGATTCTTTAAAGATAGAGACCGGGCTCGGCAATGGGGAGAATATCGGCGTTTTGTACAGTTACATAGCGCGGGTTGAGACCGGACGCGGTAATTTTGATAAGGCGCTCGGATATTTTAGTCAGACAACAGCGATTTTTGAAAAACTCTATAAATCTAAAGAACTCAGTAATGCTAAGATTTTATCGTCTATCTACTATTCTACAGCACACCTATATTCCAAAAAAGGGAGCGCTGAAAAATCGCTTGAGTTCCTCTACAAGGCTCTGGCGCTGGATAGACTCATAGAGAATTCTATCGGAATTGCTGATGATTATTTTGCTGTCTATCAGGTTAAATTAAAACTGAATGATATGAAGTCGGCTCTGGACTTTTTGCTGAAATCTAAGGAACTTTATAGAGCGCTCGACAAGGTTGCGCAGTATCGTGAAGCGGTTCATGAACTTGCCGCTATCTATTATTCGGAGGGAAGATATAAGGAGTATTTTTCTCTGAAAAAAGAGGAATTCCTTTTGTCTAAGGAAACAGATAAGGGGAAAGTTGCCTCTGATATTTATCGTCTGCGCACTGTCGCCGATTTTGAAAAGATATTCGACAAAGATGAAGCTGCGGAGATTGACGGTTACCTGAGATGATCTCTCTGATGGCGTTTATAAGAAATCTCATCCTCCGTTATAATTTGTAAATTCTTATCCTATGGTAAAAATTTACAAACTATCCGGAGCCGGTTTTTAGAGGTGTTCTCAAATAACAACTTTTTTATGAAATAAAAAAATATTTCAATCCCTTTTTCGTAATCTCACCGGAGAGCATCTTGCCGTGATAATAAATAAACAAGAGTTTTATTGACATTATATCAGTACAGACCTATAATTGTTTAATTTATTTGTTATCCGGTTGTGAGGAATAGGATATTGGTGAAAATGTGGGCTCCATTCTCAATAAAACTGGTAATGTCAGTGATTATTTTTAAAGAATGATTTATTGATTTGTGATATATATAGTGATTATTGGCGGTAATAGTGAATGATAATGTAAAAAAAATGTGAAAACTATGATTTATAATGGGAAAGAGTGCTTTTTATTTGTACATTTTGTATATTTTATGTTAGTTATTGGAAAATTATTAGATTTTGTAGAAAATGCATATTTTGTGTTTTTTTACAGGGGGTTTTATGTCTTTAATGAGAATTCATACAAATATCCGTATAAATAATAAAAAGAGTCTTATGGATAAATCTTCAAAGATGTTTTCGGAACTCGTATCGAGGCCGGAGAACTTTGTTATGATAATTATAGAAGATGAAAAGGATATATATTTTAATAGGTCAGATGAGCCGGCTGCATTCATAGAATTTAAAAATTCAGATCTAAAAGACACTCTAAAGTTGAGTGAAACAATATCCCAGTTTATGGAAAGTGAGCTTGATATTCCGCGGGATCGGATTTTTATAGAATTTTACACTATTCCATCTGCCATGTGGGGTTATGACGGAACGGTGATTTAGACTTGCATTATTTCTGATGTCGCAAGATATCAGTGTTGATTGTTTGTGTTGTTTTTTAATTTTGAGAGTCGTTCTGCATTGTTGCCAGAAATATCAGGAATATAAATTCCTGATGAAACACTTCCTAAATTTTATAATCTTCCACGAAACCTTATTTAATTAATCTCTTCGATTGCAATAAACCGGTATGTTTCATAGAAACAAATGTTTGTTAATGGTATCTCTAATAACCTGCTTTGCATTTCAAAAAAGAACGAGTGTGAAACCAAGTGAGGTTATTAGAGATGCCCTTAATTTATTGATGAAAATTATCTTCTATCATATTTATTTTTTTTGATGATTGAGTTATTGTATCAGTAGTTGGTAGTTTACCGGAGGGATGATGGGACTTATCATTGTTGGCATAGGGGAATGCAAGGTATCGGCAGACAAAGATGAAATTCTTAAAACGTATGCGCTTGGTTCCTGCGTCGGCGTGATAATGATAGACAGGATAAACTCTGTCGGAGGGATGCTTCATGCAGCCCTGCCGGAGTTTGACGGCATAGTACAGGATGAGGAAAAAGAGAAGTGCAGATATGTTGACACCGGCATTGAGCAGATGATTTGTAGAATGAAAGAGTGTGGAGCATTCATGGGAGCTGTTGAGGTTTATCTTTACGGAGGGGTTTCTATTATGGATCCAAGATCATTTTTTCAGATTGGGAAAAAGAATATAATGGAAGCAAAGCGAATGCTTGAAGAGAATGGGCTAAGGATAAAAGTGGAGGATACCGGCGGTGATGTATCACGGACAATAAGTCTCAATGTCGGCACCGGGGAAATTACAGTCCAGAAGAATCGTTTGGGAATTTAAAGAATCTCGTGTTTTTAGATAAAATGGATAATAGTCAGTTTTATTTGGGATAAGTGAGGAAATAAGATATTATGAAGAAACAAATTGAAGAAAGTTGGAAAAGAATTGAAACTTGGTTAATATCTAACTGTCCTGAATTATATGAGTATATCGGTAACGGCTTAGATGAGAATGATATTACTGAAATTGAAACAAAAATTAATAATAATTTACCCGATGACTATATGTTTTCATTAAAAAGACATGACGGAGTCACTGATTTTAAATTTGTATTAAGCGATGGGATAGATTCATTTGAATTACTACGAAAAGATAGAATATTTGAAGCTTTAGATTTAATGCAAAAAAGAAAAAATGAAATAGAAGAAGAAATTCAAGAAGGTAAAATAAAACAAAATATTGATGTTTTGCTGCCAATAGGATATTTTTCAAGCGGAGATTATCTTTATTTAAATCTCTCAACCGGATTTGTTCATAATGTTTCTCATGATGGTGATAATTCAGAAAGAGGTACTTTTAGTGATATTTTAAAAATGAATGCGGATAATTTAGAAAACGGAAATTTTGGAATATTTTATAATATACTTAAAATTCCAATGGTAAATAGATTGAAATAAGAAAATACAAACACTTAAAGTGATATTGTAAACAGAATGAAATATGACTACTGTCAGATTGTGACATAGGGTAATCGGCAGAAAGGAATAAACGTGAAAAATAAAATTTTGTTAAATGATATTTTAAATATTAAAACCTTAGAAAATGTCAAGATTAGATTCAACCTAATGTTTGATGATAATTGGAATCCAATAGAAAATTTTAAAAATAACCAACATGAAGTTTTACTGCGTGGTCAATACTGGAATTATAAACAAAAGAAGTCTTATAAAGACGGAGAAATCACAATTGGTTTTATTCGTTTAAGTAAAGAAGATGATTCTTGGCTTTTATTTCATATTGGAAAAATAACCAAAGACCTGAATGTGTTAGATGGAGTTGGTTATGAATATGAAACTCTATCAGAATTTGAGAAGTATTTTGGAAGATTGATAATAAAGTTTAAAAATTCAGTTCAAGCAATGATTAGATATGCTGATTCAGTTATTTCTGAGTGTGAAGTCATAAAAATACTTCCAGATATTTTTGATAACGATAACTTTCCTGGTTATGATAGAGTGAATGTTTCATGGGCGGAACTATCTAGAGTCTTAGATAAAGAGTATTGGAAAACACCATTACAGAATCAGAAAGGTGTATATTTAATAACCGATATCTCTAATGGAAAAATGTATGTTGGATCTGCATATGGTGAGAATATGCTATTGGGAAGATGGAACTCATATGTTAAGACTGGCCATGGTGGAAATATAGAACTAAAGAAATTAGATTTTGATCATATAAAAAGTAATTTTAGATATTCAATTTTGGATATATTCAAATCCAGTACCGATGATGGATTGATAATAGAAAGGGAAAGTTGGTGGAAAGAAGTTTTATTAACACGAGTATATGGATATAATAAAAATTAGAGCTGTTGAACAACGGCTTTAACTCAACTATCCTATGTTATATACATGTGCAAGAATGTGTTGGCGTCAGTGAAAAGTCTTTTTTATATGTGTTACAATTTAGAAGAAGGGGTGAGTTTGTGAATGTTCAATTTTTAAGTGTTTTTTTAAAGTTCTTTTTTCTGTTGACTCCGTTTTTTGTGTTGTCGTCGTTTTTGTCTATGACGGCGGAGGATAGTGAGTTGAATAGGAAAAAGATCGCTGTCAAAGTTACATTTTCCGTTATAATAATAAGTTTTATTCTCCTTTTTATCGGCAAAGAGCTTTTTAATCTGTTCGGTATAACGTTAAATTCGTTTCGGATAGGTACAGGTGTTTTACTTTTTCTATCTGCAAAGAGACTCGTGGACGGCATCGACACCGGCAAGATAGAAAAGAAATATGAAGATGTATCGGTTGTTCCGCTTGCCATTCCTATCACTGTCGGGCCGGCTACGACGGGAGCTCTCCTTGTCATGGGGTACGAACTAAAAACGGTTCAGGATAAGATCGTTGGTTTTTCTGCGCTGACAGTTGCGATCCTTGTTGTCGGGGTAATGTTATATTTGTCCGGAGCGATAGAGCGAATTATAAAAAAACAGGGGATCAACATTCTAAGTAAAATAACGGGACTGATTCTCGCCGCACTCTCAGCCCAGATGGTCATGGTCGGGATACTGGGATTTATGGAAAAAACTTAAGTATTTATGGGCACCTCTAATAACCTGGTTTGCATCTCAAAAAAGAACGAGTATGAACCCAAGTGATGTTGTTAGAGATGCCCTTATGTAAAATCGTCTATTATTTGAGCCTTTCACATTCTACACCGGCATAATTTCTAAACGGATCCTCTAATTCTTATTTATTCCTCACTTTATTGTTGATTAATTTTAATATATCGTAATATAATTGATGTAATTAATATGTAATTGATTTACAATTTTTAGAAACAAGGGGGATATTTTGACTGAAGCAGATGTTAAAGAGAAAGATAAATCATATTCGTTAAGTGAAGATGATTTTGCCCGGCTTGATAATTTCATCAAAGATTTAAAAGTTGACAAAGAGGATGAGCGGCGGAGCGGTAATCTGATAAGTGTTCTGCACAAGGCTCAGACTATTTTCGGGTTCCTGCCGGTTGAGGTGCAAAAGTTTATAGCTTCCTCGCTTGGTATTGCTCATTCGGAGGTTTCCGGTGTTATCAGTTTTTATAACTATTTTACAACTGTGCCGCGCGGTAAGATAAAAATCAGTGTCTGCATGGGGACGGCTTGTTTCGTAAAAGGGGCAAGTAAAATCCTAAGTGAATTTGAAAGGTATCTGAAAATCAATGCCGGTGAGGTAACAGAGGACGGCAAATTCTCTATTGATATATTAAGGTGTGTCGGGGCTTGCGGACTGGCGCCTGTGGTTATGGTCAACGATAAGATATATGGCAATGTAACTCCCAAGAAAGTCGGTGATATCATGGCTGAGTACATCAATCTGGAGGCTTTAAATGAAACTTAAAAGCAAAGAGGATTTTGTTAATTATAAGAATGGAATCATGGAAAAAAACAAGAAGTCAAATTCTGTTAAAATACTTGTAGGATTGGGAACCTGCGGCATAGCTGCCGGGGGGCAGGCAGTTTGGAAATCTCTTGAAGATAATATAAAAAAGAAAAAGATCGTAAATCTTGAACTCGTGAAAGTCGGATGCATCGGATACTGTCATGCTGAACCGACAATTGAGATTCTGTACAATGACGGAACGTCGGTACTGCTCGGAGATGTTAAGCCGGAGGACATAAACGACATCCTTGAACTCCATCTCAACAACAGATGTTCGAGCTGTTCCCACGTCATTAACACAAACATTGCGCCTGATATTTTCTTGCAGGAGGAATAGTAATGGTAACTCAGATAAGGATTGCATTGAGAAATTGCGGGAAGATAGATCCCGAAAATATAGACAGTTACATAGAGCGTCACGGATATGAGGCTCTATATAAATCGATCTTTGAGAATACGCCGGAAGGTATAATCGATCTGATAACAGAGTCGGGTCTCAGGGGGCGCGGGGGCGGAGGGTTCCCGACCGGAGTCAAGTGGGCTGCTGCCAATAGAGAAAAATCGAATGAAAAATTTGTGATATGTAATGCCGACGAGGGTGACCCGGGTGCGTTTATGGATAGAGCAGTTATGGAGGGTGATCCGCATTCCGTCCTTGAGGCTATGACCATTGCCGGATACTGCATCGGTTCTAACAGAGGGATTATCTATATCAGGGCGGAGTATCCGCTAGCGATAGAGCGTCTTAACAAGGCGATCAAGGATTCCTACGAGTTCGGGTTTCTGGGGAATGGGATTCTTGGGAGTAACTTTAATTTTGACATAGAACTAAAATTTGGAGCCGGTGCATTTGTGTGCGGCGAGGAAACGGCACTGATTAAATCTATCCAGGGCAAACGGGGCGAGCCGGTGGTAAAACCTCCATTCCCAGCACAAAA
>JBFZEO010000006.1:0-6202 GCA_041306845.1 Spirochaetota bacterium | reverse complement strand
TTCCTTGAGGCGAATTATCCCAAAGAATATAGCTTCACACAAAGACATTGTTTATATATTGGCAGAGGCGGCAGCGCGGACAATGCAGATAGATAGATTACAAATCTATAATTTTAAGGATTTTATTGACATTATCCTAGAAAAACGTAATAAATTCAGTTCCTCAAAAGTCAGAAATTCCAGAAGTTTTCTGGAGAACGCAGCTGATTTTATCAAGAATACAAAGATCAGTGATATCTCATTAATCGAGATGAATGGTATAATTAATGGATTAAACGGTAACGGTATCTTATCTGACGTAATTGATTTTATCTACCCGGATATTATCCTTGCCAGGATTTTTTTCACAGTTATGGAATCTGCCGGATGGAACAGGATGACTGATTAGTATCTCATAAGGCGTCTTATCTCTTCTCTCGTTATTTTGTCTATGAGTTCTGAGGTGTCAAGCTGCGGATTGATGCTTATTATCCTATGTGCCCAGACGCTTTTAGATATCTCGGCAACCATATTGTCATCTATGAAGTTTTTACCATTCACATAAGAGTATGCTTTTAGAAAATCCTTGGTCATGAGGAGAGCTCGTGTCGAGAGTCCGAGTTTTAGTTCCTTGTGAGTTCTTGTTTTATCGGCTATGTTTACGAGGAGTTTGTCAATAAGATCGCTGCAGTGTATATTTTCAATCTCGCGTCGGATCTCAAAAATCTCGGATGTTTTCAACTGAGGTTTTAGTGTTTCGAGTCTGGTTTCAGATTTTCCGGCTTTGAGAATAGAGGCTTCGATTTCACTATCCGGATATCCTATCGTTAAACATGTCATAAACCTGTCAAGCTGGGCTGCCGGAAGGGGATATGTTCCTTCGGAATCTATAGGATTTTGAGTTGCTATAACAAAAAATATATCGCTTAATCTGTAGGTTTTAATTCCTACCGTAACCTCTTTTTCGGACATACACTGGAGAAGTGCGCTCTGTACCTTGGGAGTTGTTCTGTTGAGTTCATCAAAAAGGAGAATATCGGTAAAAACCGGTCCCTGTTTAAAGGTAAAATCTTTCATATTGGGATCGTATATATCAACACCTGTTATGTCGTAAGGGAGGAGATCGGGTGTGCCCTGAATTCTTGAGAATTTGACAGCCCCGTCGTTACTGCCGGATATGAGTTGAGCAACAGCTTTTGATACTATAGTCTTCCCGACTCCGGGATTATCCTCAAGCAGTATATTACCGCCGGCTAAAATAGCCGCTGTTATCATTTTAGTTGAGATCTCTTTCCCTATAAGTATTTTGTTTAAGTTATTGATAAAACTGCAGACATTTTCATTCATCAGTAAATCTCGTTTTTTAAGTTTATTATGCTGTAAAATGGTAACATTTTTTTTACTCTAATTCAATAACATCCGCAATATTAATAATTTTAAAACTGAATACTGCAGTTCTTTTAAATATTAAACATCACTTTCCATAAACCCTGTTCATTTACTTCATCATGATATATTTCATAAAATTTGTTAGTATTTTTGTCTTTAGTTGAATTGTGCATTGAGAAGTGAAGATAGTTTTCCTTATAGATCAGATAATTCATGTATTCTGAGATTGACATCCCCATGCTTGAGGCATTTTCCTGTATTGTTTCAAAGAAATTTACCGGCATACTTATTTTTATTGATTTCTTTCTCATTTTATTCCTCCGGATTTAAAAAATGGGATTATGGGCACGGCAGAACAATTGCCGATTTTGTTTACGGGAATATTTTCGGTTTTATTTTAAATTTATAAAGTGTTTTTATGTAAAAAAGAATGGGATTAATCTTTTTAAAATTAATCCCATTCTTGAATAAAATAATCTTCTTAAAAAATAGATATTTTATCTATCAGTAGTTGTATCTTAAATCATATCCTTGAAAAGAGCAATTATAGAGTCTTTTGGCTGGAATCCTACTGTCTGTTTTACAATATCCCCATTCTTAAAAAGAATCATAGTAGGTATGCTTCTTACTCCGAATAGCTCAGGTTTCTCGCTATTCTCATCCACATTGCATTTGCAAATTTTTACTTTATCGGAGTACTCATTTGCGATCTCCTCTATAACAGGTCCCAGCATCTTACAAGGCCCGCACCACGGAGCCCAAAAGTCAACAAGGACTGGCTTGTCCGACTGCAATACTTCTTTGTCAAAATTACTATCTGTTACAATTATCTCTTTACTCATAAATACCTCCGGAAAGTTAAATTAATTACAATCAAATCTAAATGGCGTCTTAGTGTCTGATATTAATATCGCTTTACAAAAAAAGCAATAACTATTTTATAAAAAACAATAAATAAAGTGCTTGACAAAATATATCAAAATAGTTTAATTATAGAAATTGTCTTAGAAAAGGGTTCTTATGAATAGATACATTGACAGTTCGACAGTTTTATGGCGTTTTCAATCTACAGCAAATTTCTTTTTTTATTTTTATTTTTATTTCTTTAGTAAAAGTTAAATAGGGAGTTTGTTGACAATGCAGGCTTTCTGTTTAACAGAAAAGCGGAAGCCTGCAGGGTATATGACAGATAAAAAAGCAGGCGGATTAAGCCTGCTTTTTTTTTTGTTTAAAAATTATTTTAAATATATGTTTAAGGAGTTTATTATGGTCGGTAAGCAGATCAGACTTGAAAGATTAATTAATAGGGATACCGGTAACACGGTGATTGTTCCCCTCGATCATGGTTTTTCTATGGGTCCTATCGAAGGATTGGTTGATGTTAAAACAGCTGTTGCTAATGTTGCAAAGGGTGGAGCTAATGCAGTTGTGCTTCATAAGGGCAATGTTTCGGCGGGTCACAGAGGTAAAGGGCACGATGTCGGTCTTTTTATACATCTTAGCGGTTCCACTATCCTCTCCCCTGATCCGAATAATAAAGTGCTTGTTTGCAGTGTTGAAGAGGCTGTAAAACTTGGAGCAGACGGGATCTCCATTCATGTAAACCTTGGAGCTGAATATGACCACCAGATGCTTAAGGATTTTGGCGAGGTTGGTAAAAAGTGTTCCGACTGGGGATTACCGCTTTTTGCAATGATGTATACAAGAGGTAACAAGGTAAAAAGTGAATATAATTCAGAATACGTCAAGATTGCCGCAAGGGTGGCGAGCGAGATGGGGGCTGATATGGTCAAAGTTTCATTTACAGGGGATGTTGAGTCTTTTTCAAAGGTTATTGAGGGGGCGTCGATCCCGGTTCTTATCGCCGGCGGTGAGAAAGCGGAGTCCGTTAAAGATGTTCTGAAGAATGTAAAGATGGCAATGACAGCCGGAGGTAGGGGCGTTTCTATCGGAAGAAATGTTTTTCAGTACAAAGATCCTGCTAAGTTTTGCGAGGCTGTAGGTGCGATTGTTCATCAAGGGGTAACTGTTGAAGAGGCTATGTTAATATTAGAGGGTAAAAAATGAAAACTGTTTGGATAAAGATAAATGAGTGGAACAAATCGCTTGTTACAGATGCTCTTGAGAATGGGGTTGATGCTTTTTTTACATCGGACAAGAAAATAAAGAGTGATATCGAAAAACTCGCAAAGGTTGATGTTCATCTCCTCGATGGTTTACCTGAGAATATAAAATTCTTTGATATAAACTCTAAAGAGGATGAAGTAAAAGCTGCTGCTATGCCGCAGGATACTTCACTTATCATAAAAACAGGAGACTGGACAATTATTCCATTTGAGAATCTTATAGCTGTAAGATCAAATCTCTTTGCTGTTGTTTCAACTAAAGATGACGCTATAGAGGCACTTGGAATTCTTGAAAAGGGTGTGACCGGAATCTATGTTGATAATTGTAGTGATGATGAGAAACTTGAGATATTAAAAACGGTTAAAACTGTGCGTTCGTCGATTAGTGTTAGTGAAGGGGAAGTTATTTCCATTCAAAAAATAGGAATAGGCGACAGGATCTGCATAGACACGATAAGCGCCATGAAAGAGGGCGAGGGAATGCTCGTAGGCGACTACTCAAACGGGATGGTGCTTGTTAACTCTGAGGCGCTTGATAATCCTTATGTTGCATCGAGACCGTTCAGAGTGAATGCAGGTGCTGTTCACTGTTATGTGATGACTCCCGGTAACAGGACAAAATATCTGTCTGATTTGCGGAGTTCTGATGAGGTTCTTATCGTTAATGACAAGGGTGAGTGTTTTACATCATATGTTGGACGGATTAAACAGGAAAAACGTCCGATGCTGAGGATAACTGTTAAAGGACAAATTAAAGACTTTAGTGTTGTTTTACAGAATGCTGAGACGATAAGAGTTGTCGTACCCGGCGGAGCTTCAAAATCGGTTGTCAAACTTGAGAAAGGTGACAAGATCCTTATCTATGAGGAGGAGGGTGGACGTCACTTTGGTCACAAGATAAAAGAAACTATTGAGGAAAAATAAATTTATCTAAATATTTAGGCTGTCTTACTCGAAAATTAATTTTAGTTAATTATATATGTGAAAATAATGATTTATCGTATATAATTACGAACGTAAGGTGGTTCTAATTGACTGTTAAAAATATAAAAATACTCATAATTTCACTTCTGTTTTCTATATTTACTGTGATAGGATTGTTCTACATGAACTTGTTTGTTTATGATCAGAACAATCCTTTTAATATTAATCTGAGGGATGATAAGGATTCTAAAGTTAAATCATCGATGAGTTATCTCCTTGCCTTTGATAAGGAGATAAGCAGTGAGGATTTTAAAAAGATAATTTATATTATCGGAGATTCTGGATTAAAAAATTTTGTGATTGATGGTGATTACGGTTTTATCGAGGATAAATCAGGTATTGAGGATATAAATCAGTTTATCGGATCAAAGAATAATTTTTATAATGCTGCCGGTGTTTCAGGAAGCAAGGTTCTTGGTATTTTTAATAATAAATCAGATAATCTTCGTCACCACGATCCCATCGGTGAGTTTGTTGAGACTAAGAACGATTTTATTATGGCGAATCAGATAACGAGATACACATATGAACCGGTCTTCAAATTCTCAAACGATGCTATAGGAATCTATAATAAAAACAGATCAGATACCGATGCGGGAAATATCGATATAGTCTATAAATTTGGCGATAAATATATATATTCGGTACCGTTTCTCCTTTATCTCTCTGATATGGGGATCAAGCCGGATATGGTAAAGTTTGATCTGTTTTATGGTAAAATCGGTAAGATTAAAAAGATATATGTTGATGAGAAGGGTAAATCTTCCATTCTTTACAAAAAAATAGGTATCGGACTCGATGTGCATAACTACACAGAGTGGTCTGACATGTTAAAAATAAGATCGGAAATAATTGGCGGATTAAAAGAGCTCGATCTTTATAAGATCGGGGGCGGTTCCGGGTTTGATGTATTTAAATCTGAAGAAGCGCTGATTGATAGTGTTTACGGTGTCGATAAAATCGATGACCCCGATAAAAATGCACGGCTTGATCAGATAAAAAACCGGACAACTTTGTGGCGGAGTTTCAAACAGGCTAACAGAGATCTCATGTCGGGAAGAACCGTTTTTGTTTGCGGGAAGGGATTTAGTATTGCCAATGTTGAGAAGATTGTTGCTGATAAAGAGCTTCTTAAGAGGGATTCACTGATAAGGATGCCGATTATTTTGATTTATCTGATAGCTCTAATCCTTACAGGTGTATTTTTTGCGTTTTCTTACTCGTCAAGATCTTTCGTCTCTCCGGTTTTGTCTGCTGCCGGAGTCTCTGTTCTGGCATTCTTTATACATAACCTTGCGAGAAACTTTATATTGCTTGATTTTCCGCTCATGTCTTTTATTGCCGGGATTATTTATGGTGTTTTGTCCGGAATGTTGTTCCGTATGCTTAATTACAAATTTCTCCTCGATGAGGTGAATGATAATTTCAGATACGGAGTTTCCTATAAATTCATAAAAGAGACTGCTAAATTACTCACTGATAAAAAATGGGATTTTAGTCAGCGGAAAGCTCCTGCTACCTTCCTTATGGTTGATGTCAACGACTTATACGGTAAGGAGATCGATGATGAGGAGATTCTTTATATAAATAAACGGATAAATTTTATAACTGAGAATATAAAAAATAACCGTGGGATAATAAATCACATGAGTTCATCGCACATTTTCTCGTTTTTTGGTAATCCTCAGCTTCAGCCGGGGCACGCCTATGATGCTGTCAAGTCA
>JBFZEO010000043.1:0-3420 GCA_041306845.1 Spirochaetota bacterium | reverse complement strand
TATCTCCCGCTGAGCCTCAAACGCAGCTCGCAAGGCATCCGACTCAGACTTAAAAACTCCCATTACAGCATCCCCCATAGTCTTAACCGGCAGACCTCCATTATCAATTATCTGATTAAAAAGCAGATTAAAATGCTCACTTACCATTGAAAAAGCCTTTGAATCACCAAGCCGCTCATACATTGCTGTTGAGCCCTTTATGTCTGTGAATAATATTGTACTGTGTTTAATCTCAAGGCTCTGATCGAAAGGAATTGTATCATTCCCGAATAACGAGGCAAAAATAGGATTTGAAATGGCATCCAAACCGCTTATCGTATACTGATTTTTCCAATTAAACTTTTTACTATGAGTTATATCGTGCATAATAAACTCATTGTATCTACTTTTTACACCATTAGGGATCGCCCTAACACCATCATTTATATTAAAAAAGACCTCAACATTCTCATCAAGAGAGTTCTTAAAATCAATATCACACCCGGAACAATGATCTTCACTCTTCGTCTCGCTAAGTTTAATGGTCTCACGTGCCACGCCGCCGCAGCCGGGACAATGAAATTCCCACTGAATATCAAATAATCCGACCTTAACACCATTCAAAAAAAAATCGAGGACACTCCTCCGTGAAACACCCCATTCATCCGCAAGTTTGTAGATATTTATATGAAAAAGCTCCTCATCCTCACCAAAATCAATGATTTTTTCTATCTCATTTACAAAAATCCAATTACCCATGCTATAAAGCATCTCTTTATACTGTTCCTTCATATTTATTCTCCGGTAATTAAAGTATATTTATACTGTTTTTCATTCTTAAAAAAAGTATAATTAAAAATATAAAATATGGTAAAACATTTACAAATTAGGCGATTAAATGTTAATATGATTTTTCAAATATCATACATATACGTTACAAGGAGCCGCTTTATGGGACTTAAAATATATAATTCACTAAAAAGAGAACTCGAGGATTTCAGACCTTTAAATCCACCCTTTGTGGGAATGTATGTCTGCGGCCCTACAGTATATGGGAACTCCCACCTGGGACATGCGAGAAGCTACACAGTATTTGATGTTGTCTACAGATACCTGACGTTCAGCGGATACAAAGTCAGATATGTTCAGAACATAACCGATGTCGGACACCTTACCGATAATGCCGATGCCGGCGACGACAAGATCACTAAACAGGCTAAACTTGAAAAACTCGAACCTGTTCAGATAGCATACAAATACGAAGTTTCGTACTTCGATGACATGAAAAAACTTAACATTCTCAACCCTGACATAAGCTGCCGGGCAACCGGACACATAATCGAGATGATCGAACATATAGAAGCACTGATTAAAAAGGGATACGCATATGCTACCGCTCAGGGGAATGTGTATTTTGATGTGAGAAAGTTTAACGAGTACGGCAAATTATCGGGCAGAAGTCTCGATGATACCAAGTCCGGCGAGAGGATAGAGATCGCCGGTGATAAACAAAATCATGAGGACTTTGCACTCTGGAAAGCTGCCGGAGACGAGCATCTCATGAAATGGAACTCGCCGTGGGGTGAAGGGTATCCCGGCTGGCACATAGAGTGTTCTGTCATGTCACGTAAATATATCGGCGACACACTCGACATACACGGCGGCGGAATGGATAACATTTTCCCGCACCACGAGTGCGAAGTAGCTCAGTCGGAGGCTCTCACCGGTAAGGAATTTGTGAAATATTTCATGCACAACAACATGCTCACTGTAAACGGAACCAAAATGGGCAAGTCTCTCGGGAATTTTATCGTTCTGAAAGATCTGTATAAAGAACTCGACCCGATGGTACTCCGCTTCTACATTCTCCAGTCGCACTACAGATCGGTGCTTGACTTCAGTAAGGAGTCGCTTGAAGCAGCGAAAACAGGCTTTGAGAGACTCAAGAACTCTGTCTTCACACTAAAAAAATCGCTCGCAGACGGGATCAAGTCCGCTAAGAAATATGACGAAATTGAGGCTCTCAAAGATAAATTTATGAAGGCAATGGACGATGATTTTAACACACCGGTTGCCGTGAGTCTTCTATATGAAATGGTAAAGATCTCAAATACAGAACTGCTTCTGCCCAATCCGGATCAGGACAAACTCTCAGCAGTCTATGAAATGGTGGATTCCTGTGCCGGAACAATACTTGGACTTATTTTTACAGGAAATAACGAAACAGAGAACGCCCTTGATGACAAGTTAATAGAGCTGTTTATAGAAATGAGAAAGAAATTTAGAGATGAAAAAAACTTTGCAATGTCCGATTATATAAGAGACAACTTGAAGAGTGCCGGAGTAACACTTAAAGATTCTGCCAACGGAACAACATTCAGCAAAAGTTAGTCTGTAAAAAAAAGGGAGACTTACCTAATTATGAAGAAAATACTTTTACTAATCGTGTTCATCACAATGACACTTGTGATGAACTCACAACAAAGCGTGCGTTATACTGTATTTGATCCCAAAGTCACATTCAACCTCGGGCTGGGCATCTCATACGACTTTAATTTTAACCGGGAGATCTACGCCCGCAACGACATAATCTTTATAGATATGCCGCTCTCTATGGAATTTGATATCAGGTTCAGACCCACTGTTGCATTTACGACAGGCGCAGATTTTATCTACTCGTACCATTCCTATAAAAGCAACGGACACAATGTAATAAACAACTCGCTCTTTATAACTGTGCCGCTCTACTTCAAGTTTTTCCCGATGGCTGAGCTTGGCGAAGAGGGTTACAGTGATTTCTATGTGGCTCTCGGCCTCACGGCGTTCTTCTGGCCGGTGAATACATATTACTACAAAACAAAATCGGGATCGGTCTCAGGAAATAACTATTCACAGAGCAACACGGAGGTCTACCCCAAAGAGACGTACAGCTTCGCCAACGTCGGACTCCATCTCGGCGTGGGCAACACAAAGGCGTTTAGCGATGTCGTATCGGGCGGGATTGAGTTGTACATAAACTACCTTTTTGTTCCTTACCTCAACGGTTATTACAGGACTCCGCATTATTATGAGAATGGTAATGTTCCCCTGAACTTCTGGGGTGACATCGGATTAAAGGTTTATCTCGGATTCATTTTAAATGGAAACAGTCAATTTTAGAAGTGCCTGCGAGCAAGGAGATCCATCGTGCCGATAACAGCTGAAAAATTCTACGATATAAATTATTACGATATCGACTGGAGAAAGAAGGCTCTAATCTCCTCAATTGTTAATTTTTTACAAGACCTCGCAGTTAAGCAGTCAGACGATCTCGGTATGTCGGTCGAATTTCTCATTCAAAAAAACATCGCCTGGGTTCTCTATAAATGGGAGATCCATATCGACGAGTACCCCGCCCTATTCGACAAGATAAGGATAAAAACCTGGCCTTGCGACACAAGA
>JBFZEO010000042.1:0-11185 GCA_041306845.1 Spirochaetota bacterium | reverse complement strand
AAATTTGTATTATAAAAAAGTCCTATCTGCTTCTTCACTTATCCACCTTCAATGAACATTGATATTGATAAAAATTCTCAGAACCTTTTGTAACTACCTGAAAATAATCTCTTAAATTTCTGTTTACGTGCTGAAATGAATTCTGATTCATGGAAATCGATAATGGATCTGTGTAATATTTTTCTATCTCTTTTACCTTCTGAATTGCCTCAGACTGGATAGTTTCAACACTTTTTTTATATTCTGCATTACCGGCGTTTATAGCAATCCTGATATTGATGCTCTCCTGCTCGATAAGGTTACTCGTAGTATTAAATATCACCATCGATTCGAGCAAGTCTATGGAAAAGAGTGTCGCATCATTGATCTGATCGCCTATGTGAAAAGCAATCAGTCCGCCGTCCCCCTCCCAACTCCATATTATACCGTTCTTCGCACGTGCAAAAGTATTAGTAAACGCCTTAAAATTTGTATATGTCTTGCGGACTATTTCAGGATCATAGGTTTTAATCAGTCTCGAATTTGAGCAAATATCTACTGAAACGAAAGCAAAGTTATAAACTTTGCCATCCTCCAGAAATCCCCACCCCTTTTCCTTCTGCAAGTCGGTAACAGACACAACTTTCTTAACATTTTCGGCATATTTATAACCGTTATCTTCCATCTCTTTGATTATCTGCCCGTAGTTATTAAAACAGAGTTTTTCACCTTTAAAACCGTATTTATTCAGGTGAATGTACCCGGTCAGAAATCTCAGGATTTTATTAGATCTATGGAAGTAATCAACTATTTGAATAGCAGCTTCCTTTCTCGGTATATTTACATTCTCCGGAAATCCGGTCAGCTTATAAAGATCGATACCATCAATCTCATTCACAAAAAGCTGAATCTCCCGCGTCGTAAAAGCACGTGTAATATCTTCAATCAGTAATCTCTTTAATTTTGCTAATCCCAAAGCCACTCCAGTTTTATACATGTCAGAAGAAGAAAACAACATGTACTGCATTAAATTGGAAAACATTTTACTATTATTACAGCACCCCATACCGTAATAATTTACAAATATAATACATTATTTTTTACTTTTTGTATAATAATATTTAATTGTTAACAAAAAAAGGGGTCACCTGAGTAATATATAATGCCCAAAACTCGCCTTTATGGAAAATAAGTCCCATTTTTATAAAAAATAAGTTGTCTAATAATAGTTTTAATATTAAATTACTTTTTGAAAAATTATATAAATCATAATATTGTTAAGAGGGAGTCGTATGGCAAAACAGATTTTATTTTCGATTGAAGCAAGAGATGCCTTAAAGAAAGGTATCGATGCTGTTGCTAACGCAGTTAAGGTTACTTTAGGGCCGAGGGGAAGAAACGTCGTTTTAGAGAAAAAGTTTGGAGCACCAACTGTTACTAATGATGGTGTTACAATAGCTAAAGAGATCGAACTTTCTGACCCGTTTGAAAATATGGGTGCTCAGCTTGTAAAAGAAGTATCTACAAAAACTAACGATGTTGCCGGAGACGGAACAACATCAGCTACTGTACTTGCTCAAGCTCTTGTTACAGAGGGACTCAAGAACGTTGCAGCCGGAGCCAATCCGATGTCTCTTAAGAGAGGGATGCAGAAAGCGTGCGATATGGTTGTTGCTGAGATCAAGAAAAATGCTATTCAGGTAAAACAGGAACACATTGCAAAAGTTGCCTCAATAAGTGCTAATAACGATCCGGAAATCGGAAACCTTATAGCTGAAGCAATGAAAGAGGTTGGTAACGATGGTGTTATAACTGTTGAAGAATCAAAAACTATTGAAAACACAGTTAAAGTTGTTAAAGGTATGCAGTTTGACAGGGGATATATTTCTCCATACTTTGCTATCAGATCTGAGAATGGTGCAATATCTTTCGACGATGCATTTATCCTGCTCTATGACAAGAAAATAGCATCAATGAAACCGCTTATACCTATCCTTGAAAGGATTTTACAGACTGGTAAACCGTTGTTAATCATAGCTGAAGATGTCGAAGGTGAAGCTCTTACAACTCTCGTTGTAAACCTCATACAGACAGGACTTAAAGTATGTGCTGTAAAAGCACCTGGATTCGGAGACAGAAGAAAAGAGATGCTTGAAGATATTGCTATTCTCACAAACGGAAAAGTTATATCTGAAGAAGTTGGAATGTCTCTCGAAAAAATAGCTATCGAAGATCTCGGACGAGCAAAGAAAGTGACAATCGACAAAGAGAACACAATTATCTCTGAAGGTGCCGGTTCCGAAAAGGATAGAGAAGCAAGAATTTCTTCTATAAAGAAGAAAATTGAAGATACAACTTCAGACTATGACAAGGAAAAACTCCAGGAAAGACTCGCAAAACTCTCAAACGGAGTTGCTGTTCTTTCTATAGGTGCTCCAACAGAAGTTGAACTTAAAGAAAAGAAAGCTCGAGTTGACGATGCTCTGCATGCCACAAGAGCCGCTGTTGTAGAAGGAATTGTTCCCGGCGGTGGTATAACATTGATCCACGCAGCAAAAGTTCTCGACACATACAAATCAGCAACAGATGATGCTGATGAAGAACTCGGAGCTAAAATCGTTCATAGTGCAGTAAAATATCCATTAAAACAGATCGCAGAAAACTCCGGAGAAGACGGAAACGTAATCATCCATAAACTTTCTACCGAAAAGTGGGGAATGGGATTTAACGCACAATCATTGAAAATTGTTAACCTGATAGATGACGGTGTTATTGACCCTGCTAAGGTTGTAAGATCAGCACTTCAGAACGCAGTTTCCGTAGCTTCACTTGTAATTACTACAGAAACACTTGTTGCTGAAGAAAAAAACGATAAACCGGAAATGCCAGCTGGCGGCATGGGTGGAATGGGAGGCATGGGTGGAATGGGCGGAATGTACTAAAAACTTCCGGAAATAAAATCCAGTCTAACAAAAAAAGACAGATCCGATTGCGGTCTGTCTTTTTTTATTGGCATTTTTTTAAATTATCTGATAATATATAACCATGAAACACATACTAATTTTAACTATATTATTACTGAACTTCACAGCATTCTGCGGCAGCATAGAAAACGCAGATCAACCGCTGTGGTCATCGGAAAAGCTGCGATCTGATATATCCGAGAATATGAAATATAAATTTCAAAATCCTTTCAGAGGGAACGACTTCAGCTGGTTTAAAGATAAGTATAGGCTAAATAAAATACTGATTGCATCGGGAACTGTCACATTCGCGGTTGGAACACCATTCCTTATAAGCGGACTCTACAGCAGACTTGCACCAAACACAGACACAAACGACAACACAAGAACCCTGAACTACGTCTTTATCGGACTCGGGGGCGGATTTTTATTACTCGGACTCGCTCTCGGGATAACCGGCGGGATACTGTATTACAGGGAATATAAAAAGGCTCAAAAAGAGAGCAACAAAGTCTCAATTAATTTTGAGTTGAGGATTCTTTCTCAGCCGGAGATTCGGCAACCGGCTGGATCTTAGAAAAAACTGAACCGTGTTTAAATCTATATGACTCCTTACCGTTATATCCGGCAAGATTTATATCATCAAATATGAGCGGCATGGAAACATTGAATGCATCGTAGATACCAAAGTGAAGATGCGGAGCAAATGAATATCCGGAATTGCCTATCTCACCGATAATTTCCCCTTTTTTAACAAACTGCCCAGGTTTAACCTTAGCCGAGCCCTTTTTCAGATGAACATAAAATGAAAAATATGAAAATCCATTCTCAGTATGCCTGATTTTAACAACATTCGGAGTGAAATAACTTGTGTGACCGACAACATTATCATTGTGCTGATCGACAACCTTTTCAACATAACCGTCCAGCACCGCATATATCGGAGCTCCAAATGATAAATAATCCGAATTCACGCCGCCGGTTCCGTGCTTCAGCCTCGACCCATTTTCATCAATCTTAATGATATCTATGCAATACGAATCATAACCGTTATGAGTATCAAGTTCATGTTCATTGTAGCCGGAAACAAGCTGAAATCTCCCCTCAAGCGGGAAAGAGATTGTGATACTGCGACGCCCGTTGTTCTCTTTCTGATAGAGCTCCATCGCCTTGTTGCGGAGTTTGTTCCGCTTTGAGGGATTTTCATTGTTAAAAAAGTAAGCATCAGCTGTTAGAATGAGAATATCCCTGTTATCAGGATGCTCTTTTATGATATCCGACATGTATTTTTTCCAGACATTAGGGTACTCTCCGCCAAGTCTATATAGACACTCACCATACTTCTTAAGTTTCCAGGGATTTACGACGTTACCGGTCTTCTCATAATCTATACGCCACGACTTTTCGTACAACAACGCTGCATCATAAATATTATGTATATTAAAGTTAAGATCCGCATCAAGGGCATAAAAATTACTGTTGTCCGGCAGGAAATACTCGCCCTTCTTAACATAATCAAACGCAAGATTATAGTTCTTCTGCGCTACTGCATTCTTAATAAACCTGTCATACAGCACAAACAATCCTGCTCTGGCATTTTTATTATTCTTATTCAGCTTTACCATATTTATATAAACACGCTCAGCATCTTTATAACGTCCAATATTGAGATAAGAATTAGCAAGATAAGACATCAGAAGTTCATCTTCCGGATAACTGTTCAGTATTTTAAGATAAAAACTAATCGATTTATTATAGTCGCCGCTCTTGTAAAGATTGATAGCTTGAGATCGATATTTATAGGGCATCTCCATTCCGGAGTCGCCGGAAAAAAGAACGGCAACGAAAGTGACAAAAGTAATAAAAAATAATCTCTTATACACTATAAAAAACTCCCCTCACTTATAAATATCATTAATTTTTTTATTATTCAAATCTTAATTTATCTGTGGCAAACACCAAACATCCGTTTAAAAAGAAAAAACCGCAATCGTATATCAATTGCGGTCTGTATTATCAAAAAAACTAACCTTTTATTGCCTTAACTGTCGCCTCAAACGACTCAACAGATCCTACATTATAAACATTAACATTTGGAGCTATTTTCTTCATAAAGCCATTAAGCGTCTTACCCGGTCCAACCTCGATAAAAGTGTCATACCCCTCATTTACAAGAGCCTCCATACTTTTACGCCATCTCACCGGAGAGTACATCTGCTCAACAAGCATATCTTTAATCTTAGACTCTTTATGATAAACCGCTGTAACATTGGAAACAACTTTTTTATCAAGACCTTCGGCAAACTTGACGTTATCGAGAGCTGTTTTTAGCTCGCCGGCAGCAACTTTCAGTAGTGGGGAATGGAATGGGCCTGAAACTTTTAGTAAAATAGCCCTTTTAGCCCCGGCTTCCGTACACAACTTACAAGCCTCTTCAACAGCCGACATTTCGCCGCTTATAACAAGCTGACCGGGACAATTGTAATTTGCCGGCACAACAACCCCATTCACTTTAGAACACGCCTCTTCCACCTGAGCATCTTCCAGTCCCATAACAGCTGCCATTCCGCCATTCATACCTTTTACAGCTCTATCCATTATCAAACCACGCTCTTTAACAAGCCTTATACCATCATCAAAACTGATATAACCGGCTGATGTGAGCGCTGAATATTCACCAAGCGAGAATCCAGCATAAGCATCTGCTTTTATACCAGCCTCTTCTATCAGCTTATAACATATATAAGACATCATCAATATTGCCGGCTGTGTATTTTCAGTCTTCATTAACTGTTCATCCGGACCGTTAAAGCAAATTGACGATAAATTTATGCCCAGTAATTCATCTGCCCTGTCACATATTTCCTTAGCCATTTTATTATTCTCATAGAGATCCTTTGCCATTCCGACAAACTGAGAACCTTGTCCTGCAAAAAGAACCGCTGTCTTCATATAAAAACTCCCTCAAATATAATTTACTTTTCAAATCAAAAAGGGCTTTAAAAGCCCTTTTTTTAGTTATCTTTAAACTCGCCCATTCGTCTGAACTTGTTGTATCTCTGTTCAATAAGATACTCCGGTGTGTACTGAGACAGATCCTCAAGTGCACTTCTCAACTTTTCTTTCATAAGTTCAGATGCTCTTTGGTGATCCTGATGAGCTCCGCCCTCCGGCTCTTCGATTATATCATCGATTATTCCCATTCTCAAAAGACTGTCGGCATCTATCTTTAACGCCTCAGCTGCGTCCTTTGCCCGACCGGAATCCTTCCATAATATAGAAGCGCAACCTTCCGGTGATATTACGGAATATATAGTGTTGGACATCATAAAAACTCTGTCCGCCACACCAAGTGCAAGCGCCCCGCCGGAGCCGCCCTCACCGGTAACAACGGAGATTATAGGAGTTTTTAAACCCGACATCTCATAAAGACACAGTGCGATTGCCTCCCCCTGTCCCCGTTCCTCAGCGCCTATCCCAGGATATGCTCCCGGAGTATCTATAAAGTTAATTATAGGACGTCTGAACTTAGCAGCCTGCTGCATAAGTCTCAAAGATTTTCTATAACCTTCAGGATGCGGCATCCCGAAATGTCTAAGTATATTGTCCTTAGTATCACGACCTTTCTGATGACCTATAACTGTAACTGGAATCCCTTCAAAATATCCGACACCGGCAACTATAGCAGCATCTTCTTTAAAACGCCTGTCCCCATGTAGCTGAACAAAGTCTGTTATAAGATATTTTATGTAATCCAGAGTCGTAGGTCTGTTAGGGTGCCTTGCCAGTTGAACCCTCTCTATGGGAGTTACTTTTCTGTAAAGTTCTGTCTTCAGCGACATTGCATTGTCTTCAAGTTTCTGTATGATCGGGAGAATGTTATCCCCTTTTGAACCGGATTTAATCTCCCCTTTAAGAGCAGACAGTTTTTCCTGCAGAAGTTTTAATTCATCTTCAACATCTCTTTTATCCATTCATGCCCCTCCTATCGCAAACCGTACTGTTCTATTCTAAATTTCTTGTCGTTTTTATCTGAACCGTCTCTATGAATCTTTAAAAGATTAGCAAGAGTGTCCCTCATAAATTCTCTCGGAACTATCTTATCAAGCATCCCGTGTTCAAGGAGAAACTCTGATCTCTGAAATCCCTCAGGCAGCTTCTGATTGATAGTCTGTTCGATAACCCTCGGACCGGCAAACCCGATCAGAGCCTTAGGTTCAGCTATAATGATATCACCAAGATAAGCAAAAGAAGCAGTAACTCCGCCCGTTGTCGGATGAGTCAAAACCGCTATATAAAGAAGCCCGGCATCTGAGTGTTTCTTAGCTGCAGCTGAAGTTTTCGCCATCTGCATCAATGAAAAAATCCCCTCCTGCATTCTCGCACCGCCTGAGGCACAAAAAGCAACAAGCGGAAGTTTATGCTCAATAGCGAACTCAAAAGCCCTCGTTATCTTTTCCCCAACAACAGATCCCATACTTGCCATTATAAATCTGGTATCCATAACAACAACAACAGTGTCGGCTCCGCCGATCTTTGCCTTACCGGTAACAACAGCAGAGTTCTGTCCCGTTGATTTAGCCGCTTCCTTCAACTTTTCCTCGTATTCCGGGAAAGAGAGCGGATCAACTGATTTCATCTTTTTATCAAATTCTTCAAAAGTATTTTTATCAACAGTTAATTTTATCCTCGTTGCAGCATCCAATTTGTGGTGGAATCCGCAGTCCGGACAAACATAGAGAGACTTAGCAAGTATATTTCTGAAGTGGGTCGTCCCGCATTCCGGGCATTTTATAAATAAACCGTTCATTCTTTACCCCTATTTTTTCTTTTCACCGTATTTTTTTTCTATAAAATGAGTGTCAATCTTTCCCTCGATAAAATCCTTGTCATCAAGCACTTTTAGGTGGAATGGGATTGTTGTTTTAACACCCTCAATTATAAATTCACCAAGAGCTCGTTTCATTTTAGCAATTGCTTCATTTCTATCTCTTCCATGAACTATAAGCTTGGCGATCATACTATCATAATACGGTTTTATAACATAATCCTGATATACAGCAGAATCAACTCTGACTCCGTTACCGCCGGATGGAATATATTTTGTTATTTTCCCCGGGAATGGAGCAAAGTTTTTATCCGGATCCTCCGCATTTATTCTACATTCCATTGAGTGACCATTAACTTTTATGTCTTCCTGTTTGAATGAGAGTTTCTCTCCGGCAGCAATCCTGAACTGCTCCTTTATAAGATCAACTCCGGTTATCATCTCTGTTACGGGATGCTCCACCTGAATTCTCGTGTTCATCTCCATAAAAAAGAATTCACCCTCAGGAGTAACAATAAACTCTATCGTTCCGGCAGAATAATAATTAGCCGCTTTTGCTGCCTTAACAGCAGTCTCACCCATTTTCTTTCTCGTTGCCAGATCAAGAGTTGTTGCAGGAGCTTCTTCGAGCAATTTCTGATGTTTTCTCTGCAGAGAACAATCCCTCTCAAAAAGATGCACGATATTACCGTGTTCATCACCGATTATCTGCACCTCAACATGGCGCGGATTCTCTATATATCGTTCCATATAAACATCTGGATTTTTAAATGAAGCTAGTGCTTCGTTTGAGGCAAGGTTATAGTTGGCAATAAGATCCTCTTCTTTTCGGACGATTCTCATTCCCTTACCGCCGCCGCCGGCACTCGCCTTGATTATAACCGGATAGCCAACTTCCCTCGCAGTCTGAATAGCTTCCTCATCCGACCTGATAACATCCTTACTCCCTGGAGTTATGGGAACTCCGGCAGAAATCATCGTTTTTCTTGCGGTAGCTTTATCACCAAGCGCCCTGATGGAATCACCGCACGGACCTATAAATTTTATCCCCAACGCACCGCATGCATCAGCAAAATCAGCATTCTCAGAGAGAAAACCATAACCGGGATGAATCGCATCCGCTTTGGTAGCCTCAGCAGCACCAAGAATATTTTGATACACAAGATAACTTTTAGCACTCGGATTAGGACCGATGCAGACGGACTGATCCGCCAACTGAACATGCAAAGCATCCTTATCTGCCTCAGAATAAACGGCAACCGTTCTTATCCCGAGTTCTTTCGCCGCCCTGATAATCCTGACAGCTATCTCTCCTCTATTAGCAATTAATACCTTATTTATCATAGATATACACCCTTAAGCTTGTTCTATTTTGAATATAACCTTGCCAAACTCAACAAGTTCGCCATCTTTCATTAAAATTTCTTTAATAACACCATCAACATCACTCTCTATCTCGTTAAAATTCTTCATAGCTTCAACGATGCAAAGGGTCTGACCTTTAGTCACTTTGTCTCCAACCATCACAAACGCAGGGCTTCCCGGCTTTGCTGATGAGTAGAAAGTTCCAACTAACGGAGATTTTTGTTCATAATAATTTTTGGACTGAACATCGGCAGATTTTGCATGTTCGTTTGTAGAATGTTGAACCGGAGCCGAATGATGAACAGCCGGTGCTGCCATAGGTGCCGCATGAGCAACAGGTGCAGAAGTTGCCTGAACAACAGTTGCCGCTGCCGGTGCGTTATATTTAAAACCGCCCCTTCTTATTTCAACGATTTGTCGTCCCTCTTTTATAACAACTTCACTAATCTCATTCTTTTTCATTGAATCAAAAATCTTTTCAAAATTAAAATCTTTCATTATTCCTCCTAAGAAATCACAATCACAAAATTAAGAACCCATTCCGCCAATTATTAATTGGTAAACCTTTTCTAAAACCACTTTTCTATCACCGCCGGAATGATTTTCCAGGTTAAGAACTGGATCTACTCCAGGGATAAAGAATACCTCAACCAGTCTGAATAGCATGTTGTTAACCATAAACAATGCAAGATCAGCATCAATATCTTTTTTGAGAACGCCCTTTTTAATTCCAACCTCAATGAACCTATGAGTTACGGCAGACACGTATTTATTGAGATATCTCCTGATTTTCTTAAAATCAGGGAAGTCAACCTCATAATTTATCCTTAAGTAAAGCCTGTAGTGGAATGGATATTTCTCATAGAACTCAAGCATAAGGAAACACGATCTGACAAAAACTTCTTTTAGATCCATACTATCTTTGATAGAGAGGTTTTTTTCCCTGTATATGGCAATAATCTCTTTAAGTGACCTTTTGACAACATAAATAAAGATATCCTCTTTATTTTCAAAATACTGAAACATCGACCCCTTTGATATCCCGGCTCTACTGCAGATCCTGTTTGTTGATGCAACAGAGTAACCGTAGCAGGCAAATTCCTCCAGTATAGAAGAAACAATCCTTTCCTGCTTCGCCGGAGAGAGAGACATAAAAGTATTTGTAGGCAAAAAAGCCCCCCTTAAATTCTCAGACATTAAACCATTAAGGGAATTAATCGTCTAATAATATAAGATTATAAAATTTTTGCAAGATTTTTTAAGTTTTTTTTAAAATTATGATGTAAAGTTGATATTACAAGCGTCATTAACAGATTTTATTAGTTTATCTTTCATCTTCTCAGACATGAAACTATATCTAAAGCTATTCTCTATAATTTTCTTTATACTATTTAAATCGAAATCAAGTTTAGAATATAAATTCCAGTATTCATCGATCAGATCAACTTTAAAGAAAGCCGGATCGTCTGTATTCAAAACAACAGGAACTCCCCTCGCAAAAAAAAGTTTAATCGGATGATCCTCGATTTTAGATACAAAATGTCTTGTTATGATGTTACTTGTAAGACATATTTCAAGGGGAATATCTTTTTCCGACAAATACTTCATCAGAGCTTCATCTTTCATACTTGAGATGCCATGTCCTATCCTACTCACATTCAGTACATTCAACGCATCCCAGACAGACTCCGGACCAACAGCCTCTCCGGCATGAGCAACAACGTTAAAACCCTCTTTTATCGCCAGTTCAAAAGGTCTTTTAAACATAGCAGACGGCCCCTTAACCTCATCTCCCCCAAGACCTATCCCGATTATCTCTTTATATTGCTCTCTAAGAATTACAGCGCCCTCAACATTATTAAGAGCATTTTCTACTCCAAAGGTCCTCGATATATCGATCAGCAATTTAATCTCAATCCCGGTCTTCTTTTTTATTTCTCGTATCTGTTTTACAATAACCTTCACAATTTCATTAAAATCCAATCCATTCCTGATGAAAGTTGTGGGAGATAAAAAAACCTCCGTATACACAATACCGTTTCTAACAAGA
>JBFZEO010000041.1:0-3332 GCA_041306845.1 Spirochaetota bacterium | reverse complement strand
AACATCACTCTTATAAACATCGAGTTTCCTCTCGTCATCAACATAAATTGTCAATCTTTGCGCAAACCCATTCATATTAAGCTTTTGAGACAGACGACTGCGATCCATCAATATCAATTTCTTATCATATGCCGCATAACTCCAGTCAACAAGTCCTGTCACCGTGAGCTTTATAAATTCATCCGAAAGCGTCCGTGACACAGCCTTTATGAGAATGGAATCCCCGGGAGAAACCCCCATTTTCCTTGCCATAAGATAACCGAGAACACACTCATTATTATCTCCGGATGGAAATCTCCCCTCAATTAACCCGTCACTCCTCTTACTTGTATTTAAATAATGGAATTTCCGCTCAGCATCAATATCCATTCCCAATAAAATACCATTCTTAACACGACCGTCGGACACAACAACAAAACTCTTCAGCCTGTTGAATGTTGTTATTCCCTTAATTGAATTTAATTTCTGCATAAGATCCTCATTCTTACCTGAAAATTCAATCGGGAAAAACATCGGCGAGTAGTCCTTTTTCTCCTGATATTTTTTTGTGTTGACATTAAGCTGACCAAATTCGTAGGTGAGAATGGTAGTTTTGACAAGATTTTTCATTCCGCCTATGAGACTCTGTATGAGAACTATAAAAAATACCGAGATAACAACTGCCGAGATACAGATTATAGAGCGCCTCTTATGACGAAAGATATTCCTGAACCCAATTTTTATAAACTGCAATAAAATCCTCATTCCTACCCTCTTACTCCATAAGATTTTCAGAAATAGTACACCTCATAGAACCCTTCGCCGGCACATAAGCTACAAGCCAACAAAAAAATGTCATAAGAAATACCGACAGAATAATGGCAGCCGGATTCCATCCGGATTTCATTTCTGCAACTATCCGATATCCGAATGTTCCGCTCCAATTATCCATCCACGCTGAGATATCTATCCCGACATTAACCATATAAATATTTATTAGAACACCAAGTATCACTCCGAGAACTGCCCCTATTCCACCCAGCAGAGCGGACTCCAGCATAAACATACTGATAATCTCGCCGTCTCTCATCCCTATAGCCCGCAACATGCCGATCTCCCGTTTACGCTCAAAGACCGCCATAAGCATGGTGTTTGTGTTACCGAGTATCACGAGAATTATAAAAAGTATTATCATAAAATACGAGGATACATAATCCTGATTGGAGGCCTCGATAAGATCCCGGGCATCCTCCATATAAGATATCAGAACCAGATCATCGGAGAGTTTTTTCCCCAGGATTTTCCCCACATATGCGGATGATTCCTTATAACCCGGCAGCGCACGAACATCCGCATTCATCTTTCTTATAACGATTTCCGTAATCATCCCGTCGAGCATTATCCCGGTCTCGTCATCAAGCACCGACAAATTTATAAACCCCAGCCTGTCATTCAGAGCCGGATCGGGCGTATTAATTATTCCTGTGACGGTCAGATCAAGCCTCTGATAAAAACTCCTCATCCTCCCGTCTAACCCCTCACTCTCTATCGTGGTATTAAGTTTCACTCTGCTGCCGACCCTCAGTCCGAGCTCCATCGCCCCCTTTGCCCCGACAACTATGCCATTCTCAAACTCATCAGGATACCGCCCGTCCACAAAGTAATCATCGGTCAAAAAAACCTGTTTTTCCGCATCAGGATCTATCCCTACAAATTTGTACGGGATCTCCCCATTGCTATTTATCAGTGTGCCTGTGAATGTCGCCCGTCCCGCAGCATAATACCCGGACTCACGAAGAGTTTCAATTATCTCCTCATAATCAAAAAAACCCTTTGACAAAGGAAGATCCTCCTTCTCAGCAAAATAATCCCTTGAGTAAATCTTAAGAGAACCGGTCTCAAAATTAATAATATTAAGTTTTGAACTATTGACTGTACCGTACATTAAACCATCCAGGAAAATGTAAAAAGCAATCCCGATAGCTACAGAGATGACAGTTATAACAGTTTTAGTCTTGTGCCTTGTCAGATTCCGCAAGGCATAGGTCATATAATTTCTTAACCTCATCTACTCCCCCCCGGGAACAACCTTTCCGTCCCTCAGTCTGATTGTCTTTTTTGCATATTTCATTACCATGCTGTCGTGAGTTGAGAATAGGAACGTGAGTTTATCATCTTCATTCAGTCTGAGCATGATCTCCAGTACCTCCTGACCAGTTTTAGAATCAAGATTTGCCGTCGGTTCATCGGCAAGGATCAGCACCGGTCTCTTAACAAGTGCTCTCGCTATCGCCACGCGCTGCTGCTGTCCGCCCGACATCTCCTGCACCCGCCTGTTCTCCAGTCCGGCAAGCCCGACCTCATTCAACGCCGCCGCCGCCAGCTCCCTTGCCTCTCTATCCCTCATGCCGAGCAGTACCAATGGGAAGGATGCGTTCTCAACAGCAGTCAGCACCGGGATAAGATTATACGCCTGAAAAATAAATCCGATCTTTTTACGCCGCAGAATGGCAAGTTTGTTTTTTGACATCGTGAGGATATCATCCCCATCAACCGAAATTGACCCGGACGTCGGCTTATCAAGACAACCGGCAAGGTGGAGCAACGTTGACTTCCCGCTCCCGGAAGGACCGCATATCGCAGTAAAATCGCCCAATTCAACATTTATCGAAACACCGCGGAGAGCATTAACGGTAACTCCCGATGTAACATAATCCTTATAAACATCTTTAGCTTCGATCAGATACATATCACGCTCCTGCAAAATTTACAAACCCTCGGTTCTCTGTAAGAATGTATTTTTACTCCCCAAGAATTAAAACATTAACTTTTAAAAAATTAACTAGGGCAAATTTTCATTTACAATTTTAGTATATTTAATAAAATAATAAAAGGGTACTTGTAATTACCTGTTTTGGATTTTTAATGAAGTGATTTTTTGCCATAACGAGAAACAGGCTGCATGGGCTCGACATTTTGCTTCGCAAAACGACTTCGTCGCCCCTGGTCGCTCTGAGTACAGAGCTGCTCGGGTATGCTGCCCTACCTTGTTCGTCGGGTGCTTTTCGACATTTTGCTTCGCAAAACGACTTCGTCGCCCCTGGTCGCTCTGAGTTCAGAGCTGCTCGGGTATGCTGCCCTACCTTGTTCGTCGGGTGCTTTGAGCAGCAATGATTTTTGGTACTCCAAAATATCAGGAAAGTTGCAACCAGCCATAAACGTAAATATAATTTGTTTTGGCGGCTTTATGCTCAACAGGGATAAAAAAACCTGTGTTTATTTTAAACACAGGTTTTTTTATTGTGATCTACAGATCATTGGACGGGATATCAGGATATGCGGATGGAACAAGC
>JBFZEO010000005.1:0-7828 GCA_041306845.1 Spirochaetota bacterium | reverse complement strand
CGACGCACTTCCGATCTAACAAGAAGTTTTTTGGTTTTGAGGTCGAGATTATCGGTTCTCTCGGTCGTGCGGTTGTGGGGAATGGGTATCTTGACGTTTTCACTGCAAAAGAGTCCAAATTCTACAGCGGATTCCATTCTCTAACAAAAGATAAACGGATCAAGCGCCCCAAAAAGACTGGCTACTTCGCAAACATGATAGAGAACGCTGTTGATTTTCTCGATGGTAAACATGAAATTGTATCGACACTTGAGAACGGCATAAAGACGCTTGATCTTATAATGAAAATTAAAAACATTCTAAAGAAAAAGCAGTCTTTTTGAGATTAATACAGAATAACAATATTATTTAGTCGGAATTTTTATGAATTTCATACCATTATTGACAAATACAGCTATTTTTTGTATAGTTTATCGGTTGAACTAATTGGAGTATCTTAGTATGGGACAAACAACTTTCAAAGAGATCGAAAAAGAGTTACAGGAATCTTATCTTAATTACGCGATGAGCGTTATCGTCAGTAGAGCGATACCGGACGTTCGAGACGGTTTGAAGCCGGTTCACAGAAGGATTTTATTCTCTATGAATGAGATGGGACTTCATCCCGGTAAACCGCATAAGAAATGTGGTAGAATAGTCGGTGATGTTCTCGGTAAATTTCATCCGCATGGTGACCAGGCGATTTATGATACACTTGTGCGAATGGCACAGGAATTTTCACTCCGATATCCGGCAGTTGACGGACACGGTAACTTCGGTTCTGTAGACGGCGACCCTCCGGCAGCGATGAGGTATACGGAAGCAAGGATGTCAAAGATAGCGGAACTTATGCTTAAAGACATCGCTAAAGAGACCGTAAATTTCGGTCCAAATTATGACGAGTCGATGGTCGAGCCGCTCGTGGTTCCGGCTGCGATGCCATTCCTCCTTGCGAATGGGACTTCCGGTATAGCCGTCGGGATGTCTACTAACATTCCGCCGCACAACATGAAAGAACTTGTTGATGCGATTATCCACCTGATAGACAATCCAGAAGCAACTATAGAAGACTTGATGAACTTTGTAAAAGGGCCGGACTTCCCTACCGCCGGGATCATATACGGACGAGAGGGAATAAAAGATGCCTATAAAACAGGACGCGGTTCCATCGTTCTCCGCGGTAAAACCACGATGGAGGAATTTAAACCGGGCAGAGATGCGATAATCATAACCGAGATCCCTTACATGGTGAACAAGGCAAAACTGATTGAAAAGATCGCAAATCTTGTCCGCGAAGATAGAATGCAGGGTATTTCCGAGATACGTGATGAATCTGACCGTGAAGGAATGAGAGTTGTTATTGAACTAAAAAAAGGCGTAGTGCCTAAAGTTGTCCTTAACCAACTCTATAACCATACTGCGCTTCAGTCCTCTTTCGGGATTATTATGCTTGCACTTGCGAACGGCATCCCGAAGATTCTCACACTCAAAGATATGCTTAAAGAGTACATTGATTTTAGAATGGAGGTTATCTACCGCCGAACGAGATTTGAACTGAAGAAAGCTGAAGAGCGTGCTCATATACTCGAAGGTCTCCTCATAGCACTTGATAATCTCGATGAAATAATAAAAATAATAAGGGAATCTAAAGATAGAAATGAGGCAAAACCGGAGTTGATGTCGAGATTTAATCTGACTGAGATACAGGCAAATGCAATCCTCGAAATGAGACTGTATCAGCTCACAAACCTCGAATCAGGTAAAATCCAGGATGAGTATGACGAACTGCAGCGATTAATTGCAAAATTAAAGGAAATCCTGTCTTCAGATTTTAATGTGTTAAAAGTTGTTAAAGAAGAACTTATTGAAGATACAAAACCTTTTATGGACGAAAGAAAGACTAAAATTTTTGAGAAAGAGATCGGCGGATTTAACATCGAGGATCTCATTCAAGAAGAAAAAATGGTAATCACGATGAGTCATAAAGGATTTATCAAGAGAACTCCGGTAGCTGACTTTAAATCTCAAGGTAAAGGCGGGGTTGGCGTGAACGCATCTCAGTTGAGATCTGATGATTTCATAAAAGAGATGTTTGTTGCCTCAACTCACAGTTTTGTCCTGTTCTTTACAGATAAAGGAACTGTATTTCAGCTCAAGGCGCACGAGATACCTCAATATTCCAGGACAGCAAGAGGGGAAGTTATCAAATCTCTATTCGGGATAAGCCCTGACGAAGAGATTACTGCCATTCTCAATCTGGAAAACCATAAGGATAAATCAAAGAACATATTTATCGCCACAAAACTCGGTGTAGTTAAAAAAGTTGCCGTTGAGGAATTTGAAAGGATCAACCAGAACGGTAAAAAAGCGATCACACTGCAGGAGGGCGACTCCGTAAGAGACGTTGTTATAACTAACGGTGAGAATGAGATAATGCTCGCTACACGTAAAGGTAAAGCGCTCAGGATTAACGAGGCATCTGTCAGACGAACCGGAAGGCAGTCCATGGGTGTGAATGGGATCAATCTGGCCGAGGGAGATCAGCTTTGCGGTCTGTGCATCGTCAAAGAGAATACACTTATGCTCCTCATAACCGAGTTCGGTTACGGGAAAAGACTCGACCTCGAAGATTTTAATGTTCACGGAAGAGCAACAGGCGGACAGAGATATTACAAATACAGTGAAGATAAGGGTAATGTTGCTGCCGTCGTTCAAGTTGAACCGGGGGCAGACATTATGACTATAACTTCTAAAGGTCAGATGATAAGGGTTCCTTCCGAACAAATATCACTGCAAGGAAGAAATGCGAGCGGTATCAAAGTTGTTCGTGTAACAAAACCGGATGTCGTTGTCACAGTTTCATCCATTCCGGCAGAAGAAGAAGAGGAAACGATACCTGAAAATAAAACGGAACAAACCTGATTTATAAAGGCTGAATAACAGTGAAAATCAAAGGCATCACGTTTTTGATTTTCACTTTATATTTCATGCAAAGTTTAGACTCCTCGATAAACTTGCAGAAACTCTTTGTACTGAATTTTGTTTTTACCGGATGCCCTTTCTTTTGCAAAAAATACGATATCAATCGACTCAGGATATTCTCGTCGTGTAAATAAGAAATAATAATAATCTTCCCGTCAGGTTTGAGAAGCCGTCTCGCCTCCTCTACAACAGATAATGGGTTGTCAATTATATGAAGAAGATTTGATATAATTATCAAATCAAAACTTCCATTCTCAAAACTTGTAACTGTTTTATCAACAACTGAGAAATTAATGTTATTTATCCCCATTGCCTGAACTTTGTTTCGTGCAATTTGTATCATGGCTGAGGAGGTATCTATCGCCTCGATAGATCTGACATTCTCACAAAGACAAATTGGGATCTCTCCTGTTCCAGTTCCAATGTCGAGTATCTTCATAGTAATGTCAGTTTCCTGAGTAAGATATTTGTATATTTCCAGATACGCCTTCCCTGACCTGTTGATTTTTTTATCATAGTTCCCTGCCTCATTATTCCAGTATTCTATCGACGTTTTCATATTTATCTGCTCCATTTATATTCGATACATATTAAGACGATGTGAATGTGACTTTATTCCAGAATATTTACTTGACCTTTGCAATCTATATTAGTAAATTCTCATATACATCAGGAGGAATATTATGAATATAACAATTTATTCGACACCAACATGCCCTTACTGTGTAATGGCAAAAAACTATTTCAAACAAAAGAATGTTAATTTTAGCGACTATGATGTGAGCAGAAATCAAAGCAAAGCAGAAGAGATGATCCGGTTATCGGGACAAAGCGGAGTGCCGGTGATAAACATCAACGGCAATATAATACGCGGTTTTGACAGACAGGCGATTGACAGATTGATAAACTAACAGGCGTAAAACGCCTGTTAATTTTTTTATAGACTACTTTACCTCAAGAATACTTATGCTCTGAGGCTCAACTTTTGAGAACGTAATAATACCGGAATCACTCTTTATATCAATCACTTTTGACATGATACTTAGTGTTTTAGTATCCGCAGTAAAATCTTCGGATTCTACAACGAAATTCTTTTCTTTTTTACTGAAATTCATAATTACAATTATTTTATTCGCTGCATCTTCCCTGATAAACGCATAGATATCGCTATCATTGGTATCAAGCGGGATATATTTTCCAGTGCGCAACGCAGAGTATTTCACCTTGATATCAATTAGATTTCTATGAAAGTTAAAGATAGAATTCGGATCATTTATCTGTGCCGGAACAGTATTCCATTCAAAATTTGTCCTGAATTTCCTGTCTCCTCCTACAGCTCCGTCTTTCATGGCGATCTCATTACCATAGTAGATGAATGGGGTTCCCGGAGTCAAAAGAGATAAAGCCGTTGCAATCTTAACTTTATTGTTATCTCCCCTATAGAGAGTTGCCGGCCTTGAAACAACCTCGTCATGATTGTTAAGGAAGGTTGCATTCTGGTAACCGGCAGGATATGTATTCACAACGTTCTTAACTGCACTTTTTATCGCAGCCGGATTCTCCCCATTCACAGAACTGCTTACAGAGTAAGCGAATGGGAAGTCGAAACACATATGGAACTCATTATTTCCATTCCCATAATAAGGCTTAATACCGGGAGCTTCTGTCCACGCTTCACCTACCATCATTTTAGAATATCCTGTTGCATTATATTTATCGAGGATTTCGCTTCTCATTTTCTGGAAAAATTTATGCGTTGCCGGCGTATCTGCTCCCCGTCCAGGTCCATTCTCTATGGCATATCTTACAGCATCTATTCTTATCCCGTCAAATCCTTTATTTAGCCAGTAGGTGAGAATGTTACCCATATGCTCACGAACAATTTTATTTTCTAAATTAAGATCGGGCATCCCCTTATAGAAAGCTCCATAGTAATAGTACCCGTTCCACGGATGCCAAACACTTCTCCAATTGCCGCCGCCCCATGCAACTCTCCAATCTTCAGACGGCTGTTTTTCCCATATATACCAGTTTCTTTTCTTCATTTTATTAGCAACGGAGTCCTTGAACCACTGATTTTTATCTGAGGTATGATTTACAACATAATCAAAAATAACTCTTATTCCTCGTTTGTGGGCCTCTTCCAAAAGTTTAACAACATCCTCTTCCGTTCCGAATTTAGAGTTTATTTTATAATAATCGGTTGTATCATAACCGTGCATATTATCACCCTTATAATCACATTCAAAAATCGGCGAAAGCCAGATACCGGTTATCCCAAGATCTGTTGTTGTTGCCGGGTTGCCGTCGTTGAGATAATCAAGTTTTTGAATTATCCCCTTGATATCCCCGATATTATCACCATCTGAGTCACTAAACCCTTTAACCCATATGTGATAAAAAACAGCATTTTTATACCAGTCAGCATCCGCCTTTAGACTAGTGGATTCTGACGGAGCCACAGCCCCAAAGTCGCCGAAATAATCTTTAGATTTTGTTGCTCCGTTTGTCAAAAATGAGACAAACAATAATACCGATGCAATCAAAACTGTTATTCTATTCATTTTTACTCTCCATTACTCTGCTTTTACAAAGTGAATTATTATCCCATAGTAACCTTTATTGCTTATAAAATTCAATGGGTATTTATGCTTTTTTCATGTTAGGTAATTCTACTCAATGCAAGATATTAAGAATAAACCTATACGTCATCATCAATTTTTTAAAATATTATGTAAAATAAATATGCTTTTATACCGATTAATCATAGTATCTACTATTCCGGAGAGACTTAATGAAAATAATATTTGTAATCTTGATGAATTTCATATTTTATACAACTTACAGTAATTCTGATTTAAATATAAATACGCTTTTAATCGCCTGTGAAGAAACAGAAAACACATTCGCAGAAACCAAAGACACTGCTCCGTTCAGCGACGGGATAATGCGTTCGATGTGGGAAAAATCATATATCTTTTTTGACATCAAGTTAAAGCAGCCGTTAAATATCGTTTACAACCAGCTCGACGTAAATCCGTTTGTAAAAGAGGCAAAAGGTGCCGGTGCGGACTCCATCCTGATGATAAAATTTGTTTATACATTCAAAGAGGACGGCGCTCAGTACCGCCTTTCTGTTGAGAATGTTGATTATCTCCTATACTCGGTAAGGTCGCTTAAAGTAATGAAATCAGGCTCAAAGAAATTAAAGATTAACAAGCTGATTGATATAAACGTCAAACACAAATATCTTAAAGATCTGGGATCGAATGTATTAAACGATATTTTATAATAACTAATCAATATCCACGTTTGCTATCTTAAAGTATTTTTCCTCAACAATCGAAGTTATTTTCTCTATCTTCTGTGTCTCGTTATCCTGAGAATATATATCCTTGAGTAAAATATACGATTTGTAAATCCAGAATGGATTTTCAGTGTAAAGATATATGATTTTCAGTAGTTTATCTTTTGCTTCATTTTTATTACCGGCATGAAACAAAGATTGCGCTTCATAAAACCTTATTTCAGGATCAATCTTATTGTTCTGATTTATCTTTGACATGATCTTTGTTATCAAACTATAATTTTTATCTCCATTAAGATATTTTATGACAAATAAAAGTATGTATTGATCTATCAGAGAGTTGACATCTCTTCCGTTCAACTGGTCAATAATTGTTTTTATATTTAGTTTTTCATCGGAAGTATTCTCGATAAAGATTTTCAGATTCTTATTGCCGGTAAGCGCCGATAATCCCTTAATTCTTGTGAAATCTCTCTGTTTATAAAGTATTTCGTGCCTTATGATGATAAGTTCATCATTAACAGCGCCCTCTTTTATCAGAAAGTCTGATAGTCTTGCCGCTTGTGGAATGTTATTCATGTTATTATAAATATTTAGTAATTTATAAATATCAGCAGACCCGAGATCTGTACTCTTAAAAGAAAGATCTATCTTACTCAAAACATCTTGTGCGTCTTTAAATCTCAAATTTTTATAATAAATCTCACCGCTGTATAGATTTACAATGTCTGAATTTTTGTGATAAACAGTTTTTGACTTCCCGTATAAACCGGCTTTCACCATTGCGTTAAAAAAGATATTATCAATTCTAATATCTTTATTTTCCTTATTCTTACTGAGATTTGAGTACAAATCATAATAGGAAATAATCTCATCATTTCGACCAGTCTCTTCATATGCCATCAAAATCAGGTACGATATCTCTTCAAAATACTTTACATTCCCCTTTACGTTCTCCGCATATTTTATCAAAGCATCAAAATTCTTCAATCTATAATATGAATAAGCGATAACATACTCTGAATACTCACCATAATTTGCCTTATCCGCAAAGTAGTTTATTGCCCCTTTGTAGTCGTTGCCTTTTATCAAAGAGTCTGCAATCTTATTATAAATATCAACAGATTCTACCCCGGCAACTCTTCTATAATTCTCAAAGTATGTGAACGCCTTGCCGTACTCTTTTATGTTGTAGAATGCATTTCCTGTTTGAAGAAGCACCTCTTTTTCTCTCTTTTTCCCGCCTTTCATCCTGAGATAAGCTTCATAACACGGTATCGCCTCACTATACTCTTTAAGCAAGAAATAAACCTCACCCTTCTCAACAAATGACTCATTATAAACTTCATCATTCATCTTTAACTTCTGAATCTTAGTGAGCATCGACAAAGATTTATCATAATTGCCGGCTCTCTTCTCCACAACTGCACACATATACAGTGCTGCCGGATATTTCCTATCATCCTCAAATTCCCTTATCCACATGCCGAGAAGTTCCGCACACTCCTTTAACATCCCGTTATTGTAAAAATACTCCGATGACTTATAAAGAGCGTTGTT
>JBFZEO010000040.1:0-2985 GCA_041306845.1 Spirochaetota bacterium | reverse complement strand
CTCTCGAATATTGCGGGAAGGATCTTGATGTTTTATATGTCACAAGGATTCAAAGAGAACGTTTTGGTGATCCGTTGGAATATGAGAAGGTTGCCGGTTCTTACAGGTTGACACTTGACACATTGTCAATATTAAATAAACAAACAAAAATAATGCACCCGTTGCCGAGGGTTGACGAGATTGATGCTTCTCTCGATGCAACACCCAATGCTATCTATTTTGAACAGGCACATAACGGTATTCCAGTCAGGCAGGCTATCCTCGGGCTGGTAACAGGAGCTATAAAATGAGTGAACAACGTGCTTATAAGGTTTTCAGGATTGAGAATGGTACTGTTATCGACCACATACAATCCCCCCTTGCTTTAAAAATACTTGATATTCTCAAACCGGAAAAAAACGGTATCGTGTCGATAGGAATTAATTTTGACTCGGAGACCACCGGTAAAAAAGATATCATAAAAGTTGAAAATGTATACCTTTCAAAAGAAGAAACCGATATTATAGCCCTGCTATCACCTACAGCTACGATCAATATCATAAAAAATGGTGAAGTTATAGAAAAACGGAAACTGAGTATGCCTGAAGTGGTAACCTCAATTATAAAATGTCCAAATCCAACATGTATTACAAATAAGCAATCTGATTGTACAACGAAATTTTATATAAGAAACAATGATAATAAAAATAATATAGCAATCTGTCACTATTGTGAAAGGGAAACTACATTGATTCCGGAACTTATGAAATAATAATTATTAGTTCCATTTCACACTGAACTTATGAAATTACTAAAACGGAAAACAGGAGTGAACTATATGGAAAAACTGCATCAATGCAGTATAAAATTCGGATCTTTAACTTTTAAGCGGAATGGAGTTCTTGCTTCGGGTATATTGGGTGTTACCGGGCACTCTATGGCATCTGTCGCTAATAAAGGTGCCGGTGGTATAACTTGCAAATCAATTTCAAAGAACAAAAGAAAAGGTCACCCTACCCCTGTTGTCCAGGTCTTTGAAAATGGACTTATCAATGCGGTCGGGCTCTCATCCACAGGTGTTGATAATACAAACCTTGAGCTTGAAATTGTCAGAAAAAAATCTGATTCTGTCATCATTGCATCTGTTTTCGGCGGTACAAAAGAGGAATTCAGGGAAACAATAGAACTTCTTGAAAATGCAAATATTGATGCTATAGAATTGAATATCTCGTGCCCGAATGTTGCCAGCGAATTTTGTACGCCATTTGCCTGTAGCCCGACAGAAGCCTCTTCTGTTGTAAAAGAGGTTAGAAATTCCACAAAACTGCCATTACTCGTTAAACTCTCTCCAAACTTCCCTGGAATAGGCAATATCGCTAAAGCATGTGAAGACTCAGGAGCCGACGGCATAACAGCTATAAATACCGTTGGGCCTGGGATGTTGATAGATATAAATACATTTAGACCAAAATTATCTAACAGAACCGGAGGAGTAAGCGGTCCGGCCATATTGCCTATTGCAGTGAGGAATGTTTATGATATCTATAAATCGGTAAAAATCCCAATCATAGGAATGGGCGGGGTTACAAATTTTGAAGATGCCATACAGATAATAGCCGCCGGCGCAACTGTTTATGGTATAGGAACCGCCGTTATGTATCATGGAGTTGAGATTTTCAATAAAATAAACGGTGAAATAAACGAATATCTTGCTGAAAAGAACATTAAATATGAAGAACTGATAGGCATTGCTCATCAGATATAAGGGTGTAATATATGTGCAGTACTAATTTAATTGAGAAAAGTTATAAAATAATAAAAATTTCCGGAGATGAAAATCAAAGGACTTTGTTTTTTGATATCGGTATGAAAGAGAATGTCCTTCCGGGACAATTCTACATGTTAAACTATAATGTATCTCAGAAGCCCTTTTCAGTTTCACATTTTGAGAATGGTATACTCGGTATAACTATCTTGAAAAGAGGTGAAGCAACATCAAAAATGGTAAATGCAAAAATAGGAGAATACGTTGGACTAACCGGACCTCTCGGAAACTCATTTGATTTAACATCTTATGATAGTTATCTTCTATTAGGCGGCGGTGTTGGTTCAGCACCGATCTACTTTGCTGCGAAATACCTGAAAAATGCTGGTAAGAAATGTTATGTCCTGATAGGTGCAAGGACAAAGTCTTTATATCAGTACACAACGGATCTTGTTGGGAATGTTGATTTTATCAAATATTACACAGATGATGATACCGGTGAAAATAAAGGATTTCTGACCTCAGGCATCAAAGAAGTTATGGATAAATACAAGATTGATACATTAAATCTGTGCGGCCCGGAAAAGATGATGACTACAGCTATAAAGGAACTTTCTACATATAATACAAATATAGAAATATCAATGGAACGGTACATGAAGTGCGGAGTCGGTATATGCGGATCGTGTGTACTCGATGATATAGGATTGAGAGTTTGTGCTGATGGTCCGGTTTTTAATTACAATGTTTTAAAAAAATCATCCGAATTTGGGAAATATCATAGAGATTCTGGCGGTATAATTGAAAAATTCTAAAAAAATATACAAACTTATAAAAAATGGTAATATTTTTCAGAACGGGAAACTCTTAAAAAAAGACCTGCTTATAAAAGATGATAAAATATTTAAAATAAAAGATACTATTGCTGATAATCCTGCTTATGAGATAATCGATGCTTCGGATTGTATCGTCTCATATGGATTTATAGATCCGCATGTACATTTTAGGACACCAGGCAACGAGGACAAAGAGGATTGGGAGAATGGTTCAAATGCGGCCATAAACGGCGGTTTTACCTACGTTATCGATATGCCGAATACAAAACCTATTACAGACAATTATGATATTTTGCATATAAAAAACAAGATTGCCGGTAATACAAATATAAATTTTGGATTTCATATCGGATTAACTGCCGGCAACCTAGATAAAATAGGTCGAATAAGAAATGCCTGTAAAAA
>JBFZEO010000039.1:0-7481 GCA_041306845.1 Spirochaetota bacterium | reverse complement strand
GTTTTACCTTAACAAAAAAAATGATGTTATCTCCTATTTTTATCCGAGGTATCTTAAAATTCTCTACGATCTTTTTGTGAAGAATGGAGATGATACTACCGAAATCGTTAAAACCGGCAAGTTAAAATCGGCGGAACTCAATAATAAATATTTCGTTGAAATATTTGACAGGATATCAGAGGGGCGCCGGCAGACAGTTACACCATTCAAAGAGAGACCGCATAATTTCAAGATGTACTACGAATCCTGCAAGATAGAAACCGGCTCAATTGCCCTTCACAAGAAGATAAACGAGATAAATATGCTCTATCAGATCCAGTCGGTGCTAAATAGAGATGCCGCTTTTAACGAAAAATTAAATCAGATTTTAAATATATTAAGGTTAAACCTTAACGTCGATTTTGCAGTTTTTTATGAGTTGACAGGGGATGGTGTCTCCGTTGTTTGCGGTGAGAATGGAGATGAAATCGTTGATAAGAAATCGCTTGTTGAAATTGCACAAAGCCGTTCCGGCAAACTGCTTATAAACACAGAAGAATTAAATTTCTCTCGGTCGATCGGGTCGGCTGTGGTTATAAAAATTCCTGCATTATCGGGGACTGACTACATTCTCACCTGCTGCAAAAAGAGGGCAAACAACGTAATCACCTATAACGAGATAAAAGTTCTCGATATAACAGCGGCTCAGGTGAGCATGCTTATCGACAGGGAACAGAAACAGAGAGAACTCGTCAAAAAAAATCTTGAACTTGAGTCGAGCAATGAGAAACTTCTCACTGCGTTGACAAAAGATCCGCTTACAGATGTTTACAACAGACTTGCACTGTACAAGAAGATTGAAGATGAGGAAAAACATCTCGCATCCGGCATGAGAAGTTCGTTTGTTGTACTCTTTGTTGATCTTGATAATTTTAAATTTTATAACGAAAATTTTGGGCACAGCGCCGGTGATGTAATCCTCTCAGAATTTTGTTTTCTGCTTAAGAAGGCTACAAGAAATGTAGATTTTATTGCACGTTTCGGCGGAGATGAATTTATCGTGCTGTTGCCGGATACAGAATTGAAGATTGCCGAGGTTATTGCCAGGAGAATATTAAAGGATGTCTCAAATAAACGGGGATTTATCGATAAAATCGGCATATCGGGTGTTAAAGATGCAGATATCCCTCTCAGCTGCTCTATCGGTATTGCTGATTATCAAAAAGGAGATTCATTGACAATACTTATACTACAGGCCGACAAAGCCCTTTACAAGGCAAAAAAAGATGGGAAAAACCGCTATTATTGTTATTCGGATTCTTAGTTTTTTATTAATGGCCCCCTCTAATGTTAATTTGTCAAAAAACGCTTGTTTCTATGAGTTTTTTCCCCGTGTATTTTATTGATTTTTTTTCGGTAATCTTGCCGGCTTCTAATTTGAATGAATAATTAATCGTTGATTGAAGTTCTCCGTTCTTATAAAAAAGTTCCGTCTTTAAATTGTTGTTATTATCATATTTATAGTTTGAAGTGTATTCTGTCTGAGTCTCCGAAAATAATGTCTTTTGCTCTATAAGAAGGCCTTTGTCATCATGGATCATACTGATTTTATAATAATTTTCAACCGACTCTTCGACAATTTCTCCATTTTGATTATATTTATAGACAATTTCATACAGGTAGTCTTTTGATTCAGTTCCGGTTGCAGAGTCAATAAAGTATTGAAAAACATATTTATTTTTAATGCTGTTTGATTTGAGGAAATAAGAACATCTTGCCAAACAATTACCGCTCTCATCAAGGATCATACTCTCTTTTAAAATATCTCCAGTTTGGCTCCCGTCTTTATCTATAACCGGATAGTAAACGAAGATTTCACTCATACTCTTCAGCCCGTTTTCATTTAGCTGGGAAATTTCAGTGCATGTTTTGTCAGGTCTTAACCGTTTTATCTCAGTTGTTTTTTTAAAACCGGCATTCTCATGGCAGACCCATTCGACTACATCTGACTTTATCAAGCTGCCTGTTTTCCAGAACGGATTGTCTTTCTGAAAATCTGATATGAAATGGTACTCTGACATCGTTATCGGGAAAATACTGAATAGTGAAACTAAAATCATTGCGGCTGTTAGTAAAAATTTAATCATATTTATCCTTTTTTTATCTTGAGATATTTACTTTATGATGGTCACGACTGAGTCTTTATACTATTCCAGCCGCCTTATTTATATTTATGAAAATTCCCCATTCCGCCTGTCAGCATAAAAACTATTTACCGATGCAGAAACTCGAAAATATCTTACTGAGAATGTCGTCTGTTGTTACTTCTCCGGTTATCTCGCCGAGGTTATCCATCGCTTCACGCAGTTCAAACGCTGCGAGGTCAAGATTCTCTTCGTTGAGCCGGTCGATCGCCTGATTGTAATTGGCAGTCGTATTTTCTATGAGATTTGCGTGTCGGATGTTGGTTATAACAGGATCTTCGCCCTCTGATTGTGTGTTGTTCAGGAGGAGTTTGACAAATTCTCTGTTAAAGTCGTCAACTCCCGATCTGTTGAGAGCGCTTATCTTTACTATGCCGTACTGGTTCCCTTTTTTATCGAGTAACTCAGTACAGGTTTTCTGCAGAATGTTTATATCTGCCTGAGGATTGTCAACTTTGTTTATCACAAAGAGGAGCTTCTGGTTATCCGTAATATTACTTAGATTGTTGACGTCATCCCCATTCAGCCCGGTGAACGCATCGATGACATATATGACAATATCCGACTTCTGTGAAACCGCAACAGACCGCCGAGTGCCCTCCAGCTCGATCGGGTCGGAGGTCTCCCTCAGGCCGGCAGTGTCGTAGATCCGCACCCCGTAACCGCCGATGTTTATAACGCCGTCTATATAATCTCTTGTTGTCCCGTGAATATCTGAAACTATCGCCTTATCTTCATTGAGAAGGTAATTAAAAAGAGTCGATTTGCCGGCATTTGTCCTGCCGAGTATGACTGCCGTAACTCCCTCTCGCAAGTATTGTCCCCTCTTAAATCCGGCGAGGAGTACATTTGTGCTGTTATAAATATCCCGGAGTTCAGATATCCATCTGCCGCAGTCGATCGATAGATCCTCTTCCGGATAATCGATGTAAACTTCGATTGCGGCGAGGAGGTCTCTCAGGCGGAATTTTATGTTGTCGATTTCGTTTTTTACCTGCCCGTTAAGCTGTTTTACGGCAGATCTCGCCGACTGTTCCGTTGACGAGTGAACGATGTCCATTATCGCTTCGGCGCCTGACAGGTCGATCTTACCATTCAAAAAAGCCCTCTTGCTGAACTCGCCCGGCATCGCAAGCCGTGCCCCGTTCCTGCAAAGCAGATTTATGATGAGGTTTACAACTATCTCCGAGCCGTGCGAGTTTATCTCAAAACTCTCCTCTCCGGTAAAACTTTTCCCCTCTGAGAATGTTAAAACTACGCATTCATCAACAGTTTTCGCGCTGTCAATTATGTTGCCGTAGTAAACTCTGTGAGTCTTAAAATCGGTATTCCCTTTTTTTGATTTAAAAATCTTATCCAGCACTGAGAATGAGGACTTACCGCTGACTCTGATAACTGCGATTGCTGAAGCTCCGGGCGGAGTCGCCCGGGCGCAGATTATGTCCTCAAAATATTTATCATTATTCAAATCTTCCATTCTAACCGGTTATCCTTGTTTTGATATTTGCTGTTATTTCCTCGATCTCATCTTCATTCTTTATGGTGTCTGTCATATCCATTATAAGTCCGGCTTTTTCAAGGATTGTCATATATTTCACAAAAAGTTTGTTGATAAAGAGTCTCTCGTTAGTAAAAAAAGATGCGTATTTGGCAGTAATCGTTCCGTGTTTTCTGAAAAAACTCTGCATTTCGGTGTCGTATTTTTTACCTAAGATCGAACTTGAATCGGCAAGTACAACCAGATAATTCAGACCGGTTAACTTTTCATTTTCATCCCGCAGGTCGATCTCCTTGACGTAGTGCTGCATCGCCAACTTTTTAACAAGTTCAACTCTTAGTTTATGAATAATTTTGTTTTGTCCGAATTCGATTATTCCGATCCTCATTTTCTTATCCCCTTTTTATTATTCCTTATCAAAAAACTGATATGGAATCGGTATTTTATATATCATGACTTTTATATCTTTGTACTCTATTCTATCAAAAATCTTAGATATTCTGACTGCTTCGTCACTCTCGATTTTATAGTTCAGATTATAGCCTGATCTGTTTTTTGAGAGTATATAATTCTTTTTCAGTAATTTTTTATCATCGTCTTCCGTTATTTTCTTGTCGAGCAGATATTTTTCGAATGTGTCTTTGCTGAAATAAGCGGGAAGCTGATTCTTAATTATATTAGTGTAGCCCGTTTCCTCGCCGCTCTCAAAAACTCGCATATAAAAATGCTTACCGGAAGTATAAGGGACAATAACTGCACTGTGATAATACTTTGGAACAAACGGCGGAACATCTGTGTATTTATTAAAAACTATGAAGTAGACAAACGGCGGATCTCTCTGCTGATCGCGGAAAATCACTCCGGAGAGATCTTCGAGATAAAAACCCCTGTCTTTAAAGTAGGAAGCGTAGCTGTCGTTTCTGATCTCTTCCGCTTTTATCACCTTGTAGCCGCACTTATTGTTGAGGACAGTTATCAAGTTGTATGTCCAGTCGAGTCCGAAGAACGGATCTTCATCTTTGTCGTACCGTTTATAGATTTCCCGCGAGGTTGCATTCCCGGTGTAATTTTTTTCTTTAAGCGGACTTATGGAGAGTCTTTTTTCGGACGGATTGAGAAATTTTATGTAATTATCTGTTATCTCCTTCAGGAAACCGCTGCAGTTAACACCTTTACCATTCACCTGCGGCGAAAGATCGGCAATGTTCACATATTCGTCAAATTCGTTAATTGCTCCGTCCTTGCTATATGGCAGCAAAGACTTTGTGATAACAGCAAGTGTGAATTTATTCTTCATTACGTAGTCGTCAACCGGCAGGAGGATCTCAGTGTCGATCTTATTCTCTTTTAGCACGCCGAGTATGCTGTTCAGGGAGATATATTTCAACCTGTCTATCTCTCCAAAAAAACGGAGATCTTCCCGGAACTTTTTGCCGAGCAGATAGATGTCGTATTTACCATTCCCCTTAAAAAGGAGATATGAGTCGTTGTTCTCCAGAAAATGAACTTTTACCATCGACAATTGACCGGAAAGGTCAAATCTGTATATAATTCTTCCATATGTTTTGAAGTCATCCCAGCCTCTATACGCCGGATAAAACATCACGTCGATTGACTCTGCTTCGTATTTTATGATTAGTCCGGTCTTGCTTCCGTCGTCCTCGGTTATCTTTCGCTGAATGAGACTTTTTCCGGATGATCCGGCAGCAGCTTTCCATTCTGCAAAAAAAAGTTTGCGCGAATTTGTTGTCTCATAGATCGAAGGGTAGATGGCGAAGGCTGCCGATAAAAAAAGAAATATAAATTTATTCGATAAAAATTTCATTTTTTGTTCCGCCGTTTTTCTTATAGATTAATGATTTTATGTAGGTTATTTTATCTTTTGCTCTGGATAAGAAGTGTTCTCTGTCCGGTGCGAATGCAGGGCTTATTTCACACATCACGTTTTTATCGAGACTGATTCCGGCATCGGCAAGCCATGATTTGTAGAGATTATTTTGTCCGAGAATGCAGGTTTCTATGGAATCATTGCCGACACTATTCTTAAGAGGATAAAACTCCTCGTCACGTGAAGTTTCAAAAAAGAACGATCTTCTCGCAACCGGTATTGTGTCAAAAACAAATGTTTCAAACTTGATTCCCGGCATCTCTGCGCACTGAGGCGGAGTGAGGTCAAACCTGTATCCGGAGATATTTTTCTTGGCGACGTGGATCGGCAGTTTTCTTGTGCTTTTCTTGATGAAATCTGTACTAAAAATGTGTATTCCTATCGATCCCATATCATACTTTAACTTACCATCCTCTGTTTTCTCATTCATAGCTTCCGGAGTCATGTCGGAATACTCGATTATTTTATTATAGAGGTTTTTTACCCTCACGACTGAGCCGAGTTTCTCTTCAGGATAATTTTTTGATATAACTTTTGTGGTTACCTGGCTCTCGTTTTGAATGTGATAACCTATAAAATATGGATCTGCCATATTAACAAGCGGATTGTCCACCTGAAAATAGGAGAGGTATTTTATCCCTTTTGATATCATATCGTCGATTAATCCGATGTTAAGGAGAGCATTGAGTATCCCGCCATGTCCGTCCGGATTCATGAACAGGGTATCTTTTTCTTTTAAAATCAGTTTACCATTCTCATCGAGAGTCGGCAGCATCCCCTGTTTAAAAAAAACTACATTTTTTTCAGAGAGCCCGAAGTAGTTGTTTTCGATAAAAAATTGTCTTGTTGCGGCGTAGTTTGACTCAGAAGTCATTATGTACCAGTTGAATTTTACGTTGTAGTAGTCAGAGTAGTATTTTATCTTTTGTGCAAATATTTCAAAAAGAGATTTGTGTTTTACAGGTGATATCTTGAAGCATCCTTTGGGCAGGTCGTATCCGAGGCGCGATGCCTGTCCGCCGGCAACAGTCAGGTAGGCTACCTCTCCGGCTCTAAGTGCCGCTGCTCCGGCTTCTTTTACAGAATGGGATTGTTTCCAGTTTTCAATTCTTATAACTTCCGCCTGATCTATATTGCTGAAATCGTAGCCTTCCGATGAGGTATCCATGTTCTTGAAATACTTCGTCACTTTTTTTAACTTAATTGTTGAGAGCTGATCTATAATGTCATCTTTCTGCTTATCATTCAACTTATCCCAAAAATAAAAAATATGCTCATTCCCGCTTTTAACGATTTTTTTTATCAGAGCTGCCTCTGCGGTGTTGCGTCCTATATATCTCATCGGTCATTCTCCGTCTTGTTTCATTGATTTTATCAGATCAAGGATCTCAGATAACTCTTTTTTTATATCGGCAATTTTATCCTTATTATCCACTTGTTTAGTTTTATAAACCAGTTTTAACGGCTTACTCGGCGCCATCTCTCTTTTAACGGCAATTTCAACATTCTCAAATATATCGGCATCTATTATCTTTTTTGCTTCCTTTATAGTTTTAGAATTGCCGTATAGCAGATCTTTTATCCTGCAGATTGTCTCCCGATCCTCTTCTGTGTATACTCTGTGTCCGAACTTGTTTTTTATAGGTGAAAGGGCGTTAAATTCACCCTCCCAGAACCTGAGTATAGACTGTTTTACGCCGGTGAGGTCGGCAACCTCTTTGATCGTATAATATCGGGGTTTATTCCCAGTGTTCATATTTCTCTTTTCTACCGAGCAGTTGTTTTAGTGCGTCTTTGATGTCATAATTATTATAGAGCAGATTATAAAGCATTTCGGTAAGAGGCATCTCAACTCCGAGTTTTTTTGCATAATGATAAACCGACTCGCAATTTTTAACTCCTTCGGCAACCA
>JBFZEO010000038.1:0-4708 GCA_041306845.1 Spirochaetota bacterium | reverse complement strand
TTTTTACGTCAAAATATCTGCTGAGTACCTGAGAACTCCTGTAAATATCATAAAAATAAGCAGACAATGAGGGAAGAATTACATCATTCTTATAATTATAAAATTTGAATTTTAATGAAGACAGATCTTTATTGATCTCTTTCAGCTTTTTTAATTTAAGGCGCTCTTCACTCTTTATCCCGGTAAAGATCTCAATTATCTTATCAAAAAAACTCATAGAGTTTACGTCTTTTTCATTCTTCTTTTTTTCGTCCATCTGGGGAAATCCTTAATGTACAATAATGAGTTTGTAAAAATACTTACTTCCTAATATCGGCAACAAATCCCGCCGTGTATACAATTATAAATATTTAATTGTTATAATACCATAATTTTTTAATAATAATTGATATTTTTATCCAGAAATTCACTATTAAGACAACTGATATTATTTATCTTATGTGCAAATGTAGTCTCATATCTTTTGATCCAGTATTTTATTAAAAATAATATTAAGAATGTATTTATTATTTAGTATTATTTTTCTATAATGTGAGGTGATTTGTAATTATGGGGAATAGCAATAAGTCTTTATGAATAAAAAAATATGTTTCTTAACCCTTGATTGTTCAACAACTTTCAATGAGCTGCTTTATAACACCATTCTCGGAAGATCAAAAGACCATGGATATGAACTATTTACTATCGGTGGCGGCAGACTAAACTCCAAAGATTGTTCAGAAAAATATAAAAATATACTATATCAATGGATCGACCCTAAACAATATGATGCTATTATAACTGCAAATCTTTTTGATTTCGTTTCTGATGCCGAAGCAGAGGAATTTATCGGCAATTTTGCTGGAATACCGATTATTTCTCTCGCCAAACAAATTAAAGGAACATACAGTATAATTGCAGACAATGAGATCGGATTTAAATATCTTGTCAAACATCTCATCAGAGACCGCAGCAGAATTGCCGTTGTCTCCGGACCAAAAGATAATAGCGATACAACAGAACGGCTAAACACTCTACGAAGAACCCTAAATCATTACGGAGTAGATCCCATAGGATATTACTGGGGAACATATAATTATTATGATGGGATAAAGGGTGTCGGTTATTTCTTGGATGAATGTAAAATAAACCCGGATGCAATAGTATGTCTTAATGATAGCATGGCATTCGGGGTGATAGATGAGCTCTCGAGAAGGGGAATATCCGTTCCTTCCGACATAAAAGTAACCGGTTTTGATAATATATTAGAATCTTATTTTATCAAACCGTCACTCACCACAGTTACCAATCCAGTAGTCAAAATAGGTGAGATAGCAGTCAATACATGTAAACTCATTTTTGAAAATAAGACACCTCCGGATCTTGTTATTTTGCCGACATACTTTGTAAAAAGGGCATCTTCAGAGATAAATATCCCAAAAATTCCATTCTTATACAACAATATAGAAGAGGAAGAGTGCATGGAATGGCGGAGAACTTTTGGGGATAGAGAAACCGGAATAAAAAATATAATCGATATTATTCTTAAGAAATCATCATTAAGTTTTAGCCCTGATGAGCAGCAGCGGATTATCATTCTTCTCAAAAACATTTTTGCAATGTTCCTGGAAAGGAACAGCAGGCAAAATTTTATTGATTATCTTGAAACTTCCGTCTTCGGCGATCCCGGTAATCATAAAATTTTGAATTTAATTCTTGAATATTTCAACATACTCGATACTGTAATGACACCTGAGATATATTTTAAACTTGGCGGTGCAATTGACATTTGCCGTGCAAAACTCAGCGAAGCAATGATAAAAAGTTACTATTATTTTTCCAGTTCCATAGTTAGTGATTCGATGAGTTTAAAAATTAAAGAGGATATCCTTTTTAGAAATGGGGAACAGCTTTCATCCTCATTTGATCTGCAAAAGATGGTTGAAGTCATCGCACCGAGACTTATGATTATGGGGATCGATACATTCTTTCTTGTTGAATATGTATCGGAGGATAAATCAAGGTCGAGACTTACGGGATATGTGAAAGCCGGAAAAGTGATGGATATCGGAATCTATGAGGATTTTTTAACGGAACAAATCCTTCCCGGAGATCTGGCTCGCAACAATAAATCAATAATGATCGAAGCGCTGCATATAGAAGATGAACCGCTCGGATATATAGCCGTAAATAATTTTTATAATCCCGGTCTCGCTACAAAAAGTTTGAGACATCAGATATCCGGTGCGCTAAAAGGTTTAAAATTCATACAAACAATAAACAGTTACTCGCGGGATATGGAGATGAAAGTCATCGAAAGAACAGCACAGCTCGCCACAAAAAACGACGAACTTAAACATGAAATTGTCAAACGAGAAAAACTTGAGCGCTCCGTTATCAGAAATAAAAATCTTGAATCATTGAGCGTTCTCGCCGGCGGAATTGCCCACGACTTCAATAATTATCTCACAGGTATCCTGGCAAATCTATCTCTTTTAAAAAGCTACTTTCCGATCACTGAGAATGGGATAGAGATAAGAGATCCTAAAGTTATCAGTGAACTAAAAGCCGGAGGCGATGATATCGAAATGGTTACTAAAAATGCAATAACCCTAACGAAGCAACTTTTGACATTCTCAAAAGGGGGAGAACCGGTAAAAAAGATCATAAATAATCTTCCGGAAATACTCGAGGAAAACGCAAGATTTATATTACGCGGGACAAACATAAAACCCATTTTTAGAATGAACAAATTCCGCAGATCGATATATGCCGATCAATCACAACTGGTACAGATTCTGCACAACATAATTATCAATGCAGTCCAATCAATGGGTGAGATTGGAACAATAACTATTGAACTATCAGAAAAGGAGATCTCCGGCAACGATTATCAGAATTTATCCGGCGGAAAATATGCGGAAATTTCAATAACCGATACCGGAAGCGGAATTCGTGAAGAAAATCTTGATAAAATATTTGATCCGTATTATACAACAAAGAGCGACGGCACCGGACTTGGTCTTGCAACATCGATAATGATTGCCAGAAAACACGACGGAGATATACTTGTAACTTCCAGGTTAAATGTGGGTTCAACATTCCGTATTTATATGCCTATCGTTGAGAATGTGGAGAGTGAAGTGAATACAGAAAATTCTGCGTGTCAAAATGGATTAAAGTCATTTAAAATCCTTATTCTTGAGGATGACCCGCTTATATCGAAGATATTATCAAAAATATTAAACAAAATCGGTCATTCCGCAACAGCTGTAGACGATGGTGAAAAAGCTATTGCCGAATATAAGTCGGCGCTCGGTACCGATAATGCTTACGATCTACTCATTCTCGACCTGACAATAAACGGAGGGATGGGCGGAAAAGAAGCTCTTGACGCAATCAGAAAAATCTCGCCCGCTGTAAATGCCATCGTTTCAAGCGGTTACTCGGATGTTCCCATAATGAGCGATTTCCGCTCATATGGGTTCAATGGAATTCTGCAAAAACCGTACGACATCGATAAGATTATCAAAGCCATTAAAGATGTGATGGGCTAACAATCTTTAAGAAAAAGGTAATAATCTATCCCAACTTATTAGCTTGAGTAGTGTTTGCTGAACTCCTTCTCAATAAGTTCCGCCGACAGATTTCCGTTAATAATCCCGGTATCGCTTATGCAGAGTCCACCGCAGATTGTGCCGTACTGCATCGCTTTTTTCATATCGTTTGTTTTTGTGTAACCATATAAAAATCCTGCAAAAAAATTATCGCCGGCTCCGTTTGAGTTTACATATTTATAACTGTCGATGATGGGTAAATTAACGATGTTTCCAGAACGATCCATTCCACTGGCGCCGGACTTGCCGTGAGTAACTATAACGAGTTCCTTGCCGGCTTTAATCATCGAACGCATAAATTCAATATAATCAGGCATAGAATCGCTGCTCATGAAAATATAATCGGCATTTTTTATAAAATCGGCATGATATTCATTTTTTCCATCGTAATCATGGATGTCGCACCAGATTTTCTTGCCGTGTTTTTTTGCGAATGGAATCAAGTAGCGACAGTAATTGATGATATTAAGAACAACGATGTCGCTCTTCTTGATCTCATGTTCGAGTTTATTCGCGTTGAACTCAGGATCAAACGTTGCATATTTTGTGTAGAATGATATTCTTCCGCCGTCAGATGCGATGAGATTCACATGCTCTTCGGTACCGGCGCTATCATAGTCATATATAAATTTCAGTTTTTCTTTTTTAAATGCAGATTTGATGTTTTTACCGCTTTTATCATTCCCCAGCATCGAGTGAAACATACTTTGTTCAAACAACCGATTAAGCGCCAACGCCTTACCAGCTCCTGTGCCGCCGATAAGAGTCTCGGAACCTTTAGCGAAAATAGTCTGTGGAATGGGTTGAGGGAGTTTATCAAGAAAAATTAATGTGTCAAACGTAAGACCGCCTGCCGAAAATATCCTCATAATTGAGCCTCCAGGATAAAATTATATCTAACTTTCCTGATAGTATGCTCTTTTTATTTTTATGTCAAACCAAATTGTAATCGTTTACATTTTATAAACATTATTTTTTCATCATGGAAAGATTTCAGATATCTGACCGTGTTTTTTTATTTACTTCTTCTATCCACAAATGTTTTTTTTTTATCAATTTTTAGAGCATTTAATTCCACTGCGCCGGCATCAAGATATTTTGCAAACTCAGTA
>JBFZEO010000037.1:0-4417 GCA_041306845.1 Spirochaetota bacterium | reverse complement strand
GCTTTATAAAATATATAACTGTTTGTGAGGGCGTTCAGGTAATTTTCAACAGTATGAGTCGATATCTTGCGTCCGGCAGATGTCATGGTGTCGCTGATCTTTTTTATAGAAGAGATATTTCCGATATTGTCAAAAGCAAAACGGATGACACTTTCCAGCATAGAAACATCGGCAATGTTGTTTCTTGATACAACATCTTTTAAAACTATTGTACTGTATATTCCGTTCAAGTAATCCCTGAGAAGCTCCCTGTTATTTGCTAATTCAATTGCGTAGGGGAATGAGCTGTTCTGCAAATAATCACTGTATTTGCGGGAAATATCGGTTTTATCCTGAAATGCAGAAATATATTCTTTAAAAGAAAGAGGAAGCATTTGAATCTCAACATAGCGTCCGGATAGAAGTGTTGCAATTTCACCGGAGAGCATATATGCGTTTGAACCGGTGATATAGATGTCAGTATTCTTTTTTATATACAAACTATCGATAACTCTCTGAAAATCCTTTACATTCTGAATCTCGTCAAAAAATAGGTAGTTTACTTTGTCCGGCAGCAATCTTTTTTTTACATAGTTATACAAGTTTTTAGGATCTGTAAGTTCCTCAAAATCAATATCCTCGAAATTAATTGTTAATATCTGATCTTTTGAGATATCGTGTTCAAGAAGGTATTCCTGAAACATTTCCAAAAGCGTTGATTTCCCGCATCTTCTGACACCGGTTATCACCTTAATCAGGTTTTTATCTTTATATTCAATGAGTTTATTAAAGGGTAATTCACGTTTTATCATATAAGTTCCGCCTTTATATTTGAAGATGATATCTAAAATGTGTTGACATGTCAATGTTTTAGAATTATGATTCTAACTATTATTTTTAAATTGGTCTTGCATTTGATAAAAGGAATGTTGATTTATGGGAACAGTAAAAAGAGGTATAAAATGAAAGTGTATGTTATTTTATTGTATGTTTTATTTTCGTCTATTGTCTGCAGCGCAGACATATATGATGATATTGTTAAAAATGGGTACTTTGGAATATTTTACGGGTATGATACGACATTCTCATATTCTTATCAAAGAGAGTTATTGATTATTGAAGAATCAAAATTGGTAAATTTTTATTGTTTACCTGAAGGTTGGGGAGATCCCCCTTTGCAAAATGGCATAGAGTACTCCAAATGTGTAGTTGATCGAAAGAATAAAACCATAAGCTATTATACGAAAGATGACAACAGATTGATAATAACAATAAAAATAGTTGATGAAAAGACGCAAGCCGTTCAGATAGTTGATTATGGTGAATGGCTTTATAACACGAGGAATTATAAGCCTAAAGATGGCGAAATAAATGTTATATTAAGTTTCTCAGGTGGTGATTTTAATGATCCTGAACGGATATATAAACCCGAAGAATATTATAAGGATAAATAAACTAGGATAATCCCCCGATAACTCGGTAAAATTCACCGCAAAGTACGGGGTGGGGCTTTAAACAGAACAACGGCTTATATAATAAAAATGCCGGCTCTTTTAATTGAGCCGGCATTTTTATTATATGTTAGAGACGTGTTATTTCTTTTCAGGAGTAGCTGCTGGAGCCGCTGCCGCTGGAGCCGCTGCGGTTTTTTCTTCAGCTTCCTCTTTACCGGAACCGCTTAATACAACCATAACTTCATCAAGATGTGTTCTGATCTTGTATTTAGCATCAAGTTTAAGATCTTTAACGTGCATGTTTCCATTCAGCTCAAGACCGGAAATATCAACTTTAAAACTCGATACGATGTCTTTAGGCAGACACTCAACTTCAAGTTTATCAAGGTGTTTCTGCAATATACCGCCGTCTCTTATACCTGCAGGAGTTCCTACAAATTCAAGAGGAATAGTAAGGTGCAGTGTTTTACCTTTTTTAAGTTCATAAAAATCGAGGTGATAAAACTCATCTTTTACGTAGTTTTTCTGATAGTCTTTTATGAGGACTTCGAGATCCTTCCCGTCTAATTTAAGGTCGATAACCGTTGATTTTGTTAGTTTAGGATACATTCTGTTAAAGTCTCTGCTGTTAACAAGAACGTTTTTATTGTCTTCCTGGCCATAGATACATGCCGGAATCATTCCGCTCCTTCTATATCTTTTAGATGCCTCTTTTCTAAACTGTTCTCTTTTAGTAACTTCCAATACAAATTCTGCCATCTTTAAGAGTTCTCCTTATGTTTACTTTGTAAGCTTTATGTTTTTATAACAACCAAGAAATAAAATTCTCAGGGGGTTAATAAATAAACTGTGCAACAAATTAATAACCTGGGTCGGTAGGATTCGAACCTACGGAATGACGGTACCAAAAACCGTTGGCTTACCACTTGCCGACGACCCAATACTGCGGTAATATATCTTTTAAATCCTATATTGTCAATACTATTTTAATCAGTTATCGATTGAAATATGAGTAGTTTCTATCGAAATCTTACCCTATATTGTAATTTCAGCACATTCCAATTATCATACTGATTAATTATCGTTAAACAGCCGTACTGATAATGAATTTAATCCCTCTTTTCTTAATATTTCGGCAATATTCCGGCTCTCAGACTCCGTCTTACAGTAGGTGACAAGTGTAGAGCCGGACCCTGACATCAGCGTATTTTCGCCTCCGATAGCTATAATTCGCTCTTTTACAGATTTTATGGATGGACTAATCTCAAATACCGCTTCTTCAAACGTGTTGTAAAGTGAATTTAAGAGGTGTTCTCTATTACCGTTTTTAATCGCATTAACAGAACTTCTGAATTTATCATGCCGTGCTTTCGTGTCAATGCAAAGGTTTTTTTGATCTATAAACCGGTAAGCTGCCGGCGTCAGGACATTGTCTTGGGGGAATGTTAAAACCGGGTAAATATCAATGTTTGATTTTATCGGACACAAGATCTCCCCGCGTCCGAAAACTTTCTGGATTCCGCCTCTGATAAAGAACGGAACGTCAGAACCTATTTCTGCGCCAATTCTTTCCAGAGTACGTGATGAATATCCTGTTTTTTCTATCCGATTCATTATTTTTAATACGGCAGCCGCATTTGAGGAGCCTCCTCCCAGACCGCCGCCTATCGGTATTTTTTTTATTATTTTAAAATTATACCTGTTTTTTACACCCATTGCGTGTTTGTAGAATGTATTGTACGCTTTTACAAGCAGGTTATCTTCGGGTAATTCGCAGTTTGGGGATTCGACAGAGATTCCGGAACCGGTACAAGTTTCAAGATATATTTCGTCGTGCAGATCGGTAAGTGCAAATATGCTCCTCAAACTGTGATATCCTGTTTTTTGTAATTTATACACATCAAGAAATATATTTATTTTTGCACAGCTTTTTATCAGCATTATTTTAAGTTCCTAAAATGTAGTTTTCTTGATCTCAATGTTGACTTCCGGGATGTTGATATTTGTAAATTTCTCTATTTTATCTTTAACAACGCTTTGTATTTTTGCAAAGTCCTCCGGCTTGTGAATGGAATAATCTGCGGCAATATCGATGCTTATTATGTATCCATCTGAGGTTTCATCAAGTTTAACTTTAAGGATTTTTATTTTTTTTGAGTATTCGGCGATGCAGTGGCTGACCATCTGCAGGATTGCTTCTTCAGAGATTGATATTTTTCCCTCAAATCCGTAAGCGGGACGGACGATGGTTTTTTCTATATGTTTCTTGTTCTGTTTGGACTGCAATATTCCCTTTTTACTGTGTGAGAACATATGGATTGCATTGAGTACTATACTGGGATAATTTTTCCTAACTTCAAGAACCGGGATGGGGATTACGTGTTTGCCCTCTTTGTACCTGCTCCGCTGAGCCTGTTTGATTTCGTCTTCAGTTGCAATGTCTTCTATTTTTATAACCTTGTTAGGTTTTGGGAGGTGGAGGCGTTCTGTTATTTTGAATAGCATATTTTCCGATGTAGCAAGAATTAACAGCGAAACGAACCGTTCCTCATAGAGTTTTTTTCGCACTTCACGGGCGTGTTTTGTTTCCTGAAAGATTGCTCTTTTTACGGCGGCAACATGGAATTTTTCCTCTTTAGCTGACTTGCCGGCTATGATTTTCTGTTCCTTTAAAAGGAGTCCGTCATCGATTATGTATTGTATATTGTTTTTACCGGCGACAAGAAATGCCCGAAAACTTTTTCCTGTTCCTGGACCGCCTACCAGTCCGTATATTTTTTTAGGATAGAGTGTCCATACGATATTCTTCAAAAAATTTATGATAAACTTCATGGTTTGCCTTATTTTCAGTATGTGACGTGATTATACTCAAATATATTCATTTTGTCAAAACAGAGCAGGCTTGATTTGGGCTTTTAATAGAGGTTTTTACCGATTTATGCGGATTAATACTCGAAAAATTGACAAATTATATGTAGTGTGAT
>JBFZEO010000036.1:0-8242 GCA_041306845.1 Spirochaetota bacterium | reverse complement strand
CCGCGCTTCTTTCATGATTGCCTAGTGCAGTTCGCTGTCGAAAAGTACGTGGAATGGAATGAGATCGGTCTCAAATTCAATGCTGGCATTTTCATTCATAATAAAACTCCTAACTATGATTAAATGAAAAAACCTGCATTTTCGATTACAAACATTTTGAAAAATCTTGAATAGGCTTACCACGAATGCACCAGAAGAAAGGGTTACCACAGAGGGCACGAAGAGCACGAAGGAAGAAAAGGCAGGAGAAAGTTTAACCGCCAATGAACGCGAATGCACGCAAATTTTGAATCCCATCCCCCATTCCCATTTTACCTAAGGATGCAGAGGCAAGCAATGCAGCGAAGCGAAATGACCAGCCATAAGAGTTGTGCTCTAGGTAATAAGAGCTTCAGCTATTATTACCATAAAATAACTCACATGACGTTTGCCTATTAACCTATTTATCAAAAGCAGTTTTATTAGCTGTAAGCAGAGTCAAATTATCACTTCCGGCAGCAATATAAAATTTCGTCTTGTCGGCAACAGTGGAGAGAGCAAGAACCGGAGCCATAGCATCAGACAATACCCCTTCTTTCCATGCCCCTTTTTTGTTTTGATACACAGCAAAAAGTCTATATGAGATTTCACTCTGCTTTGCTTTTATCTTATCTGCTGCACTTAAAACAACAACGGGCCTTCCATTCACACTATCAAGACATATAACTGATAAGTCATCATAATACCCAAGTTTATACATCTTATCATAACTCTTATAAGTAACACATCTATCCGATCCATAAAAAACATAACTAATATCTTTACCATTTACCGATGAACTAAACAGTTTAACATTATCAAAAACCCTTTCAACATTCTCCACACTAAACTTCTCGCCATCTAGGAACAACCTGGCAGCATAAAGAACACCGGAACCATCGAGATAAATCAGTGAAAAATAATTGCCGTCTCTATAAACTTTTATAGAACTCACCTTTTCAACGGGCGGAAAAGTTAACTTTAAAGGGACACTCTTTACCCCGTCATACTTCACAACCTTCAATGCCCCGTCAAAATAAAAAATATAGTAATCATTCACGCCGCCGACAACATCTATCAAAACAGAAGAAACATCTATTCTTTTTAATTGATAAGTCTCGTTAGCAGATGTATCGCCTTTTATATACTTAACAACCGTCTTTTTTTCAGATTGAACATCAGGATATATATAATTTTCAATCCCATCTTCAATGGAAAAAAAATGTTTCCCCATGTAATTATTTATCCTATCGCTGGTATCAACCTCATCTATATATTTAACTTCCCATTTATCATTTTTTAAAAAAGCTTTTTTTATAGTCAATGTTTTCTCGTCTGAATAAACAACATTAACACCATTCGCAACGTTAACGGTAACATATCTCGAGTAAACCTCGCTCTCGATAAGAGATTTTTTTACTCTTGTGGAGAATAGCACCGACTTTGAACTACTGCAACCGGCCAAAACCACAACAACAGAAAACAAACCAACAACAAACTTCAACAACTTATTATTCCCCTTTCTTGCCGACATTTACGGCATCTCACTAAAATTCATCAGATAATTTTTATTCTTAATTAAGAATGAGACCATATCCTTTATCTCGTCACTCCTTCCGCCGGCAACACTAAATGCCCGTGACAGATCGAAATAATACTTCATAATCGCATAATCTCTCGATACATGCGCATTGTATCCGATGTAAAACATTATAAAATCTATAACATAGTTATCTTTCATAAACTCAAGATGAACATTGTTTTTTATATAGTTTATAAAATCAGACGGACCTTCGTACTGAAAAATATCATTCTGTTCCTTAATCATCCCGGAATAGTATGTCATCCACACAATCGCCGCTGAAGATAGATAAAATAAAGATTCCTCTCTTCTCTGCAAAACGGCACACCTTCGCCCTACCATATAGAGAGCCTTCAGGTATTTTATCCCTTCAAATCTATACACCTTGAATACATGATCCAGCGTTAAATCCTTGCGGATATTTTCCCGTACCCGGTTCCAATACTCATCCTTTTTAAGCTGAAAGAAACCGCTGCATATCTCCCTGTAAACAGAATCCTCAAGTTCCGGCATCCCGGACTTGCCGTAAGCATCAGCGAGTTTATATTTTATCTCGATCTCTTTATCCTTATAATCAAAATACTTTTTCTGATTGAGAGTTTCCTTATATTCCTTAATCGCCTCTTCAAGAAAATCCGACATTACATAGAGATCTCCGGCTATTTCATGGTACGCCGGATAAATATCGTTTTTTTTAAGTTCAAGCTCTTTCTGCTTTCTCAATTTGCCAAGCTCGTATTTTGTAAGATACGGATTATCAACTGCTGCTTTTTCATAAAAATCAGCAAGCATCTCTTCTATGTATTTATTTCTTGCCTTCCGGGCCTCCGTCAAAGCAAGAGCGATCTCCCCCGATTCCTTCAGATTCTCCGCCCGCTTCATATGAACCCAGCTCGGATCACCGCCAGTTGGGGCTCCATTCTCCGTGTGAATGAAAAAAATGCCAAAAATCAATAAAACTGCAACTATAAAACTACACTTCATAATAACTCTTTAACATTCCGTTTAATTCGTTTATTATATTATCGTTATTTACCGTTTTTATTTTATTGCCCTTTGCAAATATTATCGAATTATTTTTACCGCCTGCCACCCCAAAATCCGCATCCTTCGCCTCGCCAGGCCCATTCACAATACACCCCATAATGGCAACCTTTAACTTTTTGTTAAATTTTTTACCATATGCAAACTTTTTAAACTGTTCAACAAGACCGATTATATCAACATCTGTTCTACCGCAAGTTGGACAACTCACGATTTCGAGCATCGGCGACCTTTTACCGAGAGCCTCAAGGATTTTTAGACCAACATTTATCTCTTCATGCTCAGGTGCGGTGAGACTAACTCTTATTGTGCTTCCTATCCCCTCATTCAGGAGAATGGAAACTCCGATCGAATTCTTGATTGTCCCGTCTGTTATATCACCGGCCTCCGTCACACCGATATGAAGCGGGATATCAAATTCCTTCGCAGCACGTCTATTTACCTCTATCGTTTCAAGAACATTTGATGATTTAAAGGAAAGAACTATATTTCTGTAATCCTCATCAAGGAAATAACCAACCTCTTCTCTGGCGGACTCAAGCATTACTTTTACCGGATCTCCGGGATACTTTTCAACAAGATGAGCAGGAAGAGAACCTTTATTTATCCCTATTCTCACAGGTATTTTATAAGTCTTCAAGCAATCTACAATTAACTTAACTTTTGATTTATCTCCGATATTGCCGGGATTGATCCTGACCTTATGAACACCGGCCTCAATGGCAGCTATGGCAAGCCTGTAATCAAAATGGATGTCGGCAACTATGGGGATAGGCGTATACCGCAAAACCTCTTTAAGACCGGCAACAGAAGCCTCGTCAGGAACCGTAATCCTGATGATATCACATCCGGCCTTGTGCAGAGTCTCCAGTTTACCGAGAGTTTTCTCTATTTCACTTACCGGATTTTTAAGCATCGTCTGGACAGGTATATATTCTCCGCCTAAAACAACTTTACCAACTTTTATCTGCATATTTTTATCCTGATGTTTTATTGTTAGATAACCTTTTTACTGAATTTAATTTGTTATAAGCAAACTGAGCAGCCTCTTTTTCTGCCTCTTTTTTAGTTTTGCCCGATCCGTAAGCTACGACATTATCATTTATAATTACTTCCATGTTGAACGTCTTATCGTGCTCGGGACCGGATTCACTGATAAGTCTATATTTCGGACAATCTTTATACTTCTTTTGAACAAACTCCTGAAGTAAAGTTTTGTAATCCATCCCTTGTCTTTCATTCACGACAAGGTCGATCTCATCCGCCATCAGTTCTATTACAAATCCTTCAACCTTACTGTACTTTGAATCAAGGTAAATTGCCCCCAAAAAGGCTTCAAAAGCATCCGCAATAAGAGCTTTCTTATCTCTACCGCCAGTTAACTCTTCACCTTTTCCTATCCTTAAATAATTATTGAGACCGATTCTACGCCCAGCAGCCGACAACGAATCTTCACTTACAACAACTGACTTGATCCTTGCCATATCCCCCTCATTCAAATCGGGATATTTATTATAAAGATATTCTGTAATTATTAAACCAAGTACACTATCGCCGAGGAATTCCAGTTTTTCATTATTTTCAATAGAATCCTTCTGACGTTCATTGACAAACGATTTGTGGGAAAGTGATGTTAGGAGAAGATCAAGATTATTAAATCTTACTTTTAGATTTTTCTGTATCTCTTTTAGAAAGAGTTTATCTTGAGGAGTCAACTGTCTTTACCTTATTATCTATAATGAATTTTATAAAAAACGGTAACAGATCATTAACAAAAAATAAAACCCTGTATGTTTTATATTTAATTAATAAACTGTAAAAAAGAAAAAAAGGGCTGCCCCTTTTAAGTGGGACAGCACAATCTTATTGGATTATTTTCCTGCGTGTTTTTCGATATAATCTACCGCATCTCCAACAGTAGTGATCTTTTCTGCATCTTCATCAGGAATCTGAATGTGAAAAACTTCCTCAAGCTGCATAATAAGCTCTACCGTATCCAGTGAATCAGCACCTAAATCTTCGATGAAAGAAGACTCTCTAGCAATTTTGCCTTCATCGATAGATAATCTTTCAGCGATCAATGATTTCACTTTATCAAATGTATCTGACATTCGTCCACCTCTATAAAGATTATTCTGGAATCTTGATAATAATTAATGTATCAACTTTTGTCAATAATTTTTTCTAAAATTTTAAATGCCATTTTACTGAACTTAACAATATAATAAAATTCACAATAAAAATAAATTATAGAAGAAATGATTTTGCTGTTAATAAAATTGAGCTCTATTTTTTTAATAAAAACACATTTACAACCAAATAAGACGAAAAAAACGGCACACACCGAACAGAATCAAGACTCCTGACAACTCAATGGTAAATATTGTAAAACTGACTTGACAAATGCAGTAAATATTGTAATTTGAGTGAATTAAATAGGTTACGCCTATATTGAAAAAGCGGAGATATACCTTGATAAAAGCTGGAATTGTCGGGATAACCGGTTACGCCGGAGTTGAATTATTCAGGATTCTTACCAAACACCCTGAAGTTGAGATTGCCGTTGTGGGTTCTCAAAGTTCTACCGGTGAAAAACTTGGTACTTTTTATCCGCACCTTTCAAATTTTGACATATCATCCGTTAATACAGATCCAAACGAACTTGCAAAAACCTGCGATGTGATATTTACCGCAACTCCTCATGGAGGAGCATCGGCACCATACATAGAACCGGCTAAAAAACTTGGTAAAAAAATCATCGATCTTTCCGCAGATTTTAGGTTAACCAACCTTGCTGTTTATGAGGAATGGTATAAGGAAAAAAATCACTGTCCAGATATCGCAAAAGAGGCAGTCTACGGTCTGCCGGAACTGCACAAGGATAACATAAAAAAAGCATGGCTTGTTGCCAATCCGGGATGTTACACAACAGCCTCGATACTTGCTAATTATCCGCTCCTACACTACGGCCTCATAGAGGAAGACTCCATAATCGTAGATGCAAAGTCCGGAGTTTCCGGGGCAGGACGCAAGATAAAACAGAACCTTCACTATTCTGAAATGGAGGGCGGTATAAGCGCCTACTCAATTGCATCTCACAGGCACACGCCGGAGATCGAACAGGAACTTTCAATCGCTGCCGGTAAAGAAATAAAAATAACTTTCACTCCACACCTCACTCCGATGATAAGAGGGATTCTTGCAACCTCATATTCTACAGCAAAAAAAGAGGTTGACCTCTCCAAAATAGTCGAAATGTATAAAGATTTCTATAAAGACTCACCTTTTGTAAGAATTGCAGAAGGGTACCTTCCATGTACTAAGTTTACATCCGGCACAAACTACATCGATATCTCCGTCAACTTTGACCGGCGTACCCGGCGAATGGTAGTTGTATCCTCACTCGACAACATGATAAAGGGTGCGAGCGGACAGGCAGTTCAGAACATGAACCTCATGTTCGGATTAGAAGAGACCCTCGGACTCGATTTTATAGCACTTTATCCGTAATTAGCGGATAAAAAAAGACACTTAAAACATATAATTAAGGAAAGCATCATGAAAAACTACATAAATAAAATAGAGAATCCGGAAATAGAAAACGTAAAAGGTTTTATTTCCAACGGATGTTCTGCATCTATCAAGAAAAACGGGGATAACGATCTCGGAGTTGTTTTTTTTAGTGGAGAATGTGACGGTTCCGGCGTATTTACAACCAACAAGGTAAAGGCGGCGCCGGTCATAGTGAGTCAAAAGAACATTAAAAATAAACTAAGAATGCTCGTCGTGAACAGCGGAAATGCCAATGCCTGCACCGGTAATGTTGGAATAAGCGATGCTCAGTACATCTGCAAAGAGTGTGAGGAACTCTTTAATGTTCCGGCATCATCTGTCATTCCCATGTCAACAGGCGTTATAGGACAGAGACTCCCTGTAGATAAAGTAAAAAACGGTCTCATTTACCTTTCAAAAAATATTGAGATGCCAAACAAACACGGTTTCACCAAGGCAATAATGACAACCGACACAAAAATGAAGATATACGGAGTAAAAGTAAAAACCGACAACTACGAGTATTCAATCGTCGGATGTGCGAAGGGCTCGGGGATGATCCATCCCAACATGGCAACCATGCTTGCGTTCGTTTTTACAGATGTAAAAATGAACAATAAACTCTTTGATAAGGCATTTAAAGAGTCTATAAACCAGAGTTTTAACTCTATAACTGTTGACGGCGACACATCGACTAACGACAGTGCCTTCCTTTTTAAATCAAACATGCAGCCTATGAAGGAGATATCTTCAAAAAATCAAGATTACAAAACCTTCACTCAGGCGCTTAACGAGGTAACCCTTGAACTTGCAAAGAAAATAGTAGAAGACGGAGAGGGCGCTACAAAATTTATACAGATAACTGTTAAAGGAGCCAACTCTCAGGAACAGGCAAAACAGGCGGCATTCTCAGTCGCAACGTCAAGCCTCGTCAAGACTGCTTTTTTCGGCGAAGATGCTAACTGGGGCAGGATAATCTGTGCTCTCGGTTACTCCGGGATAAATTTTGATCCGAGTTATGTTAAGCTTTACTTCGGCAACCTCTTGATTTTTAAGAATGGGGAACCTGCCATGTACTCGGAAGAAGAGGCAACTTCGATAATAAAAGAGAAAGACATAAAAGTCACGATCGACCTCGGACTAAAAGATGCCGAATGGACAGTCTACACCACCGATCTTTCATATGACTATGTAAAAATTAACGGAAGTTATAGATCATAATAAAAAAACATAAACACTTTTAAGGAGACACATTAATTATGCTGGAAAAATTTGTAGAAAAAGCGGAAGTACTGATAGAATCATTACCTTATATCAAAACATTTAACTCAAAGACTTTTGTTATAAAATTCGGCGGTGCCGCAATGACCGATGAAACAATAAAAAAAGGGATAGTTTACGATCTGATATTATTGAAATATATCGGTGTAAATGTCGTAGTTGTTCATGGCGGCGGACCGGAGATAACCGGATTCCTCTCAAAATTAAACAAAAAAACCGAATTCGTAAACGGCCTGCGCGTAACCGACAAAGAGACTATGGATGCTGTTCAGATGGTACTGGTCGGTAAAACCAATCAGGAACTTGTAAGTCTCGTAAATTTGTACGGCGGTAAAGGGGTCGGATTATCCGGTAAAGACGCTAACACCATTCTCGCACGCAAAAGGATGCCGGAAATAAAGTTTGACCCGGTAGAAAAAGTAGACCGGCGGGTAGACCTGGGTTTTGTCGGAGAAATCGATAAAATCGACCCGACACTAATCAATCAGCTCTGTGCCGAAGGATACATCCCGGTTATATCTCCCATCGGAGTCGGACTTGACGGAGAAAGCTACAACATAAACGCTGATGAAGCTGCTTGTGAAGTCGCTCAAGCTCTAAAAGCCGACAAACTGATAATGATAACCGACGTTGACGGCATATACGAAAAAGCTGACAATCCGGCGACTAAGATAGAGTCTCTGACAGTAAATCAGGCAAAACAACTGATAGAAAAAAACATTATTGTCGGAGGAATGATTCCAAAAGTTACAGCATGTATAAAAG
>JBFZEO010000004.1:0-3070 GCA_041306845.1 Spirochaetota bacterium | reverse complement strand
TTGTCTCCCCGATTGCAGTTTGCATTGCATCTGACTCACGATCGGCATACATTATGACACGACCATTCACATTCCTCGCCGCCCGCCCGATAGTCTGGATAAGCGCCGTCGCCGAACGGAGGAAACCGATCTTGTCCGCATCAAGGATCGCCACAAGAGAAACCTCCGGCATATCAAGCCCCTCGCGGAGAAGATTGATCCCGACTAACACATCAAACTCACCGGCACGCAGCCCTTTTATGATCTCAACACGCTCTATTGTCTCTATCTCAGAATGGAGATATTTGACCCGAATCCCTTTGTCTGTCAGATAATCGGTAAGATCCTCCGACATCTTTTTGGTGAGAGTTGTAACAAGTATTCTCTCCCCCTTAGAAGTAACCTTATGGATCTCATCAAGGAGGTCATCAATCTGTCCCACGGTCGGACGGATCTCTATCTCTGGATCAACCAGACCTGTCGGACGGATAATCTGCTCTATTACAGCCTCAGACTTCTCATTCTCATAGTCTGACGGAGTTGCAGAAACCATCACGATCTTGTTTATCATTGACTCAAACTCATCGAAGTATAACGGGCGGTTATCGAGTGCTGACGGCAAGCGGAATCCGTATTCCACAAGAGACATCTTGCGCGCCCTGTCCCCGTTGTACATGCCGCGGATCTGCGGCAGCGTAACATGCGACTCATCGACAAACATAAGAAAATCGTCCGGGAAAAAGTCGATCAAAGTAGACGGCCTGTCACCCTCATTCCGCCCGGCGAGAAACCTTGAATAATTCTCGATCCCCTTGCAGTATCCGATCTCAAGCATCATGTCGATATCATACTCTGTCTTGGACTTTAGCCGTTTCGCCTCAAGTTCCCGTCCCTGCGACATAAAATACTTAACCCGTTCATCAAGCTCCTCACGGATCAGCGGGATGGTGGCAAGCATCTTTTCTTTAGTTGTTACGGCGTGTTTAGCCGGGAAAATTGTCAAAGTCTCTGATTCCCCCTCCGTCTTGTTGTTGAGGATATCGAATCGGAGTATCCTCTCAATCTCATCTCCCCACAGCTCCACCCGGATCCCGGAGGACGAATATGCCGGATAAACATCGATAGTATCACCGCGCACCCTGAACCCTGATCGCTCAAAAACATTGTCATCACGAGTATATTGTATCTCAATGAGCGATTTAATAAGCTGCTCACGGGAAATCTTCTGACCTTTATTTAGCCGGATACTCAAATTCTTATAATCCTCAGGATTACCCAAACCATAGATGCAGGAGACTGTTGCAACGATGATAACATCTTTCCTGTCCATCAGCACGCTCGTCGCATCAAGCCGCATACTGTCGATCTCATCGTTAATGGAAGAGTCTTTTTCTATATAAAGGTCACGTGACGCAACGTAAGCCTCCGGTTGATAATAATCATAATAACTGACAAAGTATTTCACCGCATTCTCAGGAAAAAAGTCCCTAAACTCTCTGTAAAGCTGTGCGGCAAGGGTCTTGTTGTGCGATATAATAAGCGTCGGTTTCTGGATCTTTTCGATAACTTTTGCCATCGTATATGTTTTGCCTGAGCCGGTCACACCAAGGAGAGTCTGATATTTTAGACCTTTTTCGAGATTACCGGCAATCTGTTCGATAGCATTTATCTGGTCGCCTGCCGGCTCAAACTGAGCTTTGATTTTAAACTGCTGCATATGTACTTCCTTATGTGCGGTTCAAATTATATACTTAAATATAGTTTATTTGCAAATATTTTTACCTATATATAATTTTTATTAGATAATTATAATATTTTTTGTTAATATGGCGGAGCATTTGCAGAATGGAGTTACAGTGCGGAACAGAAGATTTACATTTTTGATAATTATTTTATTCTCCTTAACAGCTCTCTACCCAGATAACGGCGATATTATTTTTATAAACGGCTCAAACATTTACTCGAGGATTTTCCTGTTTTTCTTCCCGATCTCTCCAACCTACGAGGCGTTCTTCAGGAGTGAGGAGAATGGGATAACAGCTGAAATAATGATAAACAGAAAAGACATAAAGAATGAACCGGCAACTCCGCCATTCTTCACAACAGACCTCACGTTCATACTAAGAGAGATACCGTACAACGCAACAGGCGAGTTTGTCCTGCCGGTAACGATAAGGTGCAACAAAAAAATAACAATTAAAAAAGCTAAATTCAGCATAGTCGCCCTTGAAAATATCAGAGTCATCAAGGGTGTCCTGACCGATGCAACAGTTAGCGAACTGACAGAAGATCCCTATTTTAAAAACCGGTTCGGCTGGTCATTTCCATTTTATTTTGACTTGAGATTCCAGCTGCCGGAGTGATCTGATTTTACCGGTTAGATGCAATTGTTTTAGGAGATTTTTTTGATAAAAAAAAGAGAAATTGAGTACCATCTATATAATACAAAAAGTCAAATCACAAATGAAATCTATTTACAAACCGATCATAACAGATATATTTATTACATGAGATATTCAGGAACAAAGAAAATGTATGCAAAAATCAATGATGATAAAATTATTTTAACCAAAATTCGCTCTCCACAAACTATTGAGAATATGCTTTTTTATCGTAACTCTTTTGCTCCATTTGCTTTTCTTAAGTTCATAGATAATAATAAAAAATTAAAATTAGTTATTAGCGTGCATCCTTCTGTAGTAATTTTTATGTTCATTTTATTCATTTTCTGGATATTTATAACAATATTTCCATTATATTTTATTATTAACTCGGCTATTTATAATAACAAAGCTATAAACATAAAAGATCTTTACTTTATTATTGCACCTTTTTTAATGCTTATTCCTATGTTAATAATAACTAATATTGGTAACAAAAATGATAAAAATGAAGCAGATGAGATTCAATTATTTATTGAAGACATTATATTAAAACAAAAAAACAACGACGTATAACATTCAGTATGTTTCCGCTCGTCGTCACTCACTACACCCTGCGGAGACATTCTGAATACCGGACGTCAAGTGCTGTTTTGCGATTAAAATCCTATATTTTTACTTTATAAAAGAGGTTATCTGTTTGAAAAAAT
>JBFZEO010000035.1:0-3667 GCA_041306845.1 Spirochaetota bacterium | reverse complement strand
ATCTGTTATAATATTGACAAAATTGAGTTAAGAATTTATTATGTGGAGATTTTAATAAGATTATCTCTGTTTATTATAAACTTGGTAAAATATTATCAAAATTAAAATTCTTAAGGAAGGTATTTATATGGCTTTGAAGAAAACTAAGATTGTTTGTACTATAGGACCATCGTGTGAAAAACCGGAAACTATAGCTAAGATGCTTGAGGCTGGTATGAATGTTGCCAGATTCAATTTTTCTCATGGAGATCATGAAGAGAAAAGACATCAGATGACCGTTGTTAAAGAGGGAGTTAAGATTTCCGGTATACAGTGTGCGTTTCTGCTTGACACTAAAGGACCTGAGATCAGAACCGGCGTTTTAAAAGATAACAAGAAGATTATGCTTGAAACCGGTAAAGATATCATTCTTACAGCTGATGAAGTTGAAGGAACAACAGAAAAGATCTCTATATCTTATAAAATGTTGCCTAAAGAGGTAAAAGTCGGAACTTTGATCTACATCGCCGACGGAGTTCTGGGACTCGAAGTTAAGAGTATCAAAGGTAACGATATACATTGTGCTATCAAAGTCGGCGGAGAGCTTGGTAACAGAAAGAACGTGAATGTAGTCGGTGTTAAGACATCTTTACCTGCGATGGGTGAGAGAGATGAAGCGGATCTTATAATGGGTGTTAAAGAAGGGATCGACTTTGTCGCTGCTTCTTTCATAAGAAAACCTTCTGATGTTATCACTATAAGAAAGCATCTTGATAAAAACGGCGGACAGCACGTAAAGATCATTTCTAAGATCGAGGATGAAGAGGGACTTGAAAATATTGAAGAGATTATCAGAGTTTCTGACGGCGTCATGGTTGCCCGAGGAGACCTCGGTGTTCAGATCAAGATCGAGGATATTCCTCTTGCTCAGAAGAGAATAATCGAACTTGCTAACACAGCTAACAAACCTGTAATAACAGCAACTCAGATGCTTGACTCTATGATTAAGAACCCAAGACCTACAAGAGCGGAAGTTAACGACGTTGCGAATGCAATATTTGACGGTACAGATGCAGTTATGCTTTCCGGTGAAACGGCTAACGGAGATTTCCCTCTTGAAGCAGTAGAAGTTATGAGCAAAGTTTGTCTCGCTGTAGAGTGTTCAAACGAGTACATCGAAAAAGCTAAAAACTATTTCAACTTCCATAAATCATCAAATAACATAGCTGATGCAGTTGCTAAAGCCGGATTTGTTGTTGCGACAGATATCAATGCGTCTGCGATCATCACTCCGACAAAAGGCGGAACAACTCCTAAACTTATCAGCAAGTACAGGCCAACACAGACAATTGTAGCTGCTACAACTTCCGATGTTGTTGCGAGACAGCTTCTCCTCTCCTGGGGTGTTTATCCTATTCTTGCTAAAATGGCAAATGACTCAGATCACATGATAAACAATGCTTTAAAAACATCTTTAGAAAAAAATCTTATTAAGAATTTTGATAAAGTTGTAATACTTGCCGGCGTTCCTATCAGTTCACCAATAATGCTCAATATGGTTAAAGTTCATCTTGTATGTAACGTACTTAATAAAGGGCTTAAAGGGTTCGGCGGAATGGTATCTGGTAAGATTGTTAAGGCTGAAAATGTTGAGGCTGCTAAAAAAGTTCTTAAGAATACAGGAAACGAAATTCTTTTGACAAAGATCCTTGATAATTCTTTCAAAACAATCATAAACAACGTGAAAGGTGTAATTGTAGAAGAAACTTCTGAAATATCACACGATGAATTGAAAAAACTCAATCCAGAGTTGGTTTTTATATCAGAAGTTCCTGAAGCTTACGACAAATTTGAAGAGGGTCTTGTTGTTACTCTTGACTCTGAAGAGAAATCAATATACGAAGGCGTTATTGCAAGATAATTAGCCTGACCTTATGATATTAAAACCCCGCCGTTTTTGACGGCGGGGTTTGTTTTTTCTGTGCAGAATATTTATTTTGAATCGATAATAAAGATTGTCTTTGCAGGTATCTTTATCGATTTGTTAAATGATTTACCGGTTATGAGATCAGTCATGGGGTATTTCAGTCCTGTTTCCGGTTTGACAGTGAGAGTTTTTTTACCTCTGTTGATGACAATTAAATTTTCTTTGCCGTCATCGGTTATCATGGAGTAGGCAAATATATCTCCGTTATTACCATCTATAATCCTCGGAACATAGCGGCCGGTTGTTATCGCATCACTCTCATTCCTTATCTTAGTAACTCTTGCTATAAAATTATAGAGATCGCCATCTGTTTTATATCCAGATTCCCATAGATCCTGCCGGTTGTTTGTGCCGACGTTTCTCCCTTTCTTGCCCCACGGCTGATAGTATCCCTGTTCCGTTCCGTAGTAGACACATGGGACACCGGGGAGTGTGAGAAGTGTACCGAGCGATAGTTTAAGTTTGTCCGGGTCTCTGTTCGCTTTGCTCTCGTGCATGAACCGGGGCATGTCGTGGTTGTCGAGGAATGTAACCAGTCTGTTACGGCTGATCTGCGTATACTGAGTTTTTACTTTTTCCGAAAATCTGCCATCTATAAGATTAAAACTTCCGTACTCCGGATTGTCGTTGTTGAATGCACCGGAAACCTTTGATCCGGTAAAAACTTTTGTAATAGCTCCGCATAAGGAGAAATCAAGCATAGAGTTAAAAATAGGATTTGCATCTGTGCCGGTGTAAAGGGCAACACCCTCATCAGCTTTGTCGAACTCGTATTTTACAAGATAGTCATATTCAAAATTCTCACCAAAAATGATGAAGTTTTTCTTGCCGAGTGAAGCTGCGTAATCACTTATCTCCTTGACAAAAACTTTCCAGAACTCCATTGGTATATACCTGACAGTATCTATCCGGTATCCGTCGATATCAGCTTCCCGTATCCAGTATTTAAAAATCTCTATAAGATTTTTAATAACATACGGGTTCTCGGTGTTGAGATCGTCGAGAGTTCTGCCGAAGGCGGATTCAAACTGAGTCTTGCCGTTGAAGTGGAAAAGTTCGTCTTTTTTTGCGAGGTTGTCGAATGGGTAGGCGGCGCGCTCCGGATATCCTCCGAGATTTACATTCTTACCGTCATCGGAGATAAAGTCACCCATATGGTTACAGATAATATCCTGGACAACATAGAGTCCCCGCTTGTGAGCCTCCTTGACCAGGTTTTTGTAATCGTCAAGAGTTCCGATGTGCGGATCGACTTTGTAAAAGTCTTGAGCCCAATAACCGTGATAACCGCCGAATCGGTCCCTGCCGTATGCCGGAGAGACCCACTGCTGTTGAACGTGACCGGAGAGCCATATTGATTTAACTCCAAGGTTTTCGATATAGTCAAGTTTGTTTATTATTCCTTTCAGATCGCCGCCATGATAAAAGTCGATGTCGTCCGGCTTGTATTCTCCCTTGCCGAAATTGTCGTTTGATTTGTCTGCGTTGGCGAAGCGGTCAATCATTATGAAGTACATCGGCAATTTTCGCCATTCATCCGGTGATGGTGTGTAGTTTTGAGAATGGATAACTACTGCTGTCATAATTAAAAATGCAGTAAATAAAATCTTCATTTCTGACTCCTCTAACAAAATGTTTATGAGTCATAATATTATAGATTTTGCTTTGTAACAATAGGGATTAATTCTCAAAATATGACAA
>JBFZEO010000033.1:0-4526 GCA_041306845.1 Spirochaetota bacterium | reverse complement strand
TCTTTCAGATTTTTCTTTACGTTTTTATATGTTATGAAAGAGTCATATTCGCTATCCGACTTGTATCTTTCACATGGATATCCGCTGCATTCAAAACAGTATTCAATATTATTATGCTTTTTACTGCATGTTATAACGGAACAGGCAGGATGCAGTGAGGCAAATCCATTCCCGCAGCAGCCCGGACAACGCGATGCACCCTCAGTGTTGAACCTCGGACACAAACAGCAGTTTAGCCCGCATAGGGAGAAGGAGGGATTGCTTCTGATAATTACATCCATACAGCTTTATCCATGTTATGAGTAGATAGTAATTCTAATTTATAAAAAAGTAAATATCAGCAATGATAAAATATGGACACTTCATTGAAAAATCAAGGCTGATCTTTGGAAGTGTCCACAATTAAATTGATATTATTTTGCCTGGTCTTTCCAGGGGCCTTTGTCGTGTTTTTTTATGATTTCACGTAGCTCAGGAGCAGTCTTTTTCATGTTTTCAACGTAGGATGCAAATCCCTCCATCGTCATCAGGTGGACAACAAGGCGTTCAAAGGAGAGCTTGCCGGTTTGTGCCATGATAAAGAGTTTGAAGAACAGATTGCGTTTTGTTTTATTGGTTGTGAATATAAATCTTCTTACAAGTGTAAGGAATACTCCGAATTTCTCAAACGGGTTCATATCCTCATTCTTGGTGGTTTCATATCTGAATCTCTCGTATTTCAGGAGATTTTCTGTTTTCCTGGCTATCGTTTCATAACTGAATAATTTGTTTATAGTTTCTATGTATTTGTCAAAAAGCTCGATCTGTCCGAAGTTATTGTAGTGCATCGAAGGGCATCCGCCGTTTATGATTGTCAGATTGTCTATTGTCAGTCTGCAGTCTTTCTCCATTCTCTTAAAATGTTCTGAACCCGGAGTGGCTGCGAGCAGGCAGAGCATAACGAACGGCAGGTTATTTGCCAATGAGAATTCATATATGAGATCCATATCTTTTAGTGAGTCATTGTCAAATCCGACTATGAAAGAGGCGATGAGCTGCATCCCTTTAGAGTGAATTTTGTCTATCGCCTTCGCATATTCCTCTATGTGATTCTGGTTCTTGTGCGCTTCCTTGAGGCTCGCCGGGTTCACAGATTCAAATCCGATGAGGATATTCTTGCAGCCCGCTTCATACATAAGTTCGAGGAGTTCGTCGTCTTTACCGATCTCGATACTCGCCTGACATATCCACGATATGTTGAGCGGTTTAAGTTTAGTCATGAGTTCTCTGGCGTACTCTTTGTTGAATGTAAGATTGTCGTCAACGAAGAATACTGTTTTTAACGGGAGACTCTTAATCTCCTCGATTACATTGTCGATGTCGCGGTATTTCATCTTGCGTTGAAAGAGTGTTGATACAACGCAGAATTCACAAGCGAAAGGGCATCCTCTCGATACCTGTACTGCAACATTCATTATCTTGTTCCGTTTTACAAGATCCCAGCGCGGAATTGGACTCCTTTTAAATTCTGTTGGAGTTTCGCTTTTATATGTTTTTTTCAGAGTTCCATTTTCAAAGTCGTTTAATATACCGGCCCATATGTTTTCCGCCTCGCCTATAACAACAGCGTCGGCATGAGCAAGAGCCTCCTCTGACCGGAAAGAGACATAAGCACCACCCATAATTACAGGGATTCCGTTTTTCTTATAAAAATCGGCAATCTCATATCCTCTGGTAACTGTCGTAGTTGTTGCTGTGATACCGACGATGTCGGGCAGTTTCTTAGGGAGCTTTTCTACCTCCTCGTCGATTATCCTTATTTTATAATTATCCGGCGTCAGAGCGGCTATAGTCGGGAGCGAGAGTGGAACAGAGATTGTCTTTCTTCCCATGAGTATTGAGAAATCAGCCGATGCCGAGTAATGTTTATATTTTTGTTTCGGATTGATAAGGTATATAAGGTATTCTTTTTTCAAAATGTGTTCCTGTTTTTAAAGTGATTTCAAAGCCTATAGATTATCGGATTATAGGTAAAATGATTTTAATTGTCAACAGAGCCTCTTGCAAAAGTGTTCTTTTTCTATAGAATATTTGCAAGAGGTGCCCTAAAATATTAAAAGATACTGTTTTAGTTAACTTTTGAGGCAGCCCTATTATGGCGTTCTTAAAATCAAGTTTACTTGATTTCTGCAAGAGTATCAACAATCTCAATCTGCCATTTTTATTTTAATTTTAACAAAAGCTGAATTATTGACATCGAAATTTTATTTTTCTCAAAACTTGCTTGAGCCTCTACATCAAAATATATATCTTTATCAGAAGTTGCACTTACGAAGACATCTGGACGGATGTCAAATGAGAAAATGTTCGGATTCCAGTTCATTTTATCAAAACTCAACGTGAATGTTCTCCCTTTGAGATAGATAAAAATGTCCTGTGCCGCTTTTACGGATATGCTTTTGTCCGCTTGAGTTTCACTCGATACGAGGTTACCTGTCACATTTACCATTCCGCTCAGAGTCGTTCCTGCCGGTATAAAAAGGATTATATGTTCAAGGTCTGCCGTTATTTTCTTGGTGTCGATATGTGAAAATACGAGTCCCTGTTTTAGTCTTACGATTGGTCTTTCCAGCTTCTTTGTAATAATTATCGGCTTGCGTCCCGGCATAATCCCCATCGAGTATGTAATGAAGATCTCATTCCCCCTAATCTGTGACTCAAAAATATAATCGTTTCTCAGTCCCTCTATCTCTAAGTTTGGGTCGGTCTTGTTTGAGTACCATGTTTTATTGTTGAATGAGAAATAGGTCTCCTTACCGTTAACCGTTATGTAAACATCTTTAGTTGTTGCAAACCTGTTGCCGTCGAGTGTGTGTGCAAAAAACTCCGGTTTAGGCTCGATTTTTTTGCTTATAAAGTTGATAGAGTCCCCTTTTTTGAATGTGATGACTCCGTCAAATTTGTTAGTTATCTCCTTGAAATATTTGAGGAGTTTGTTATCGTCATTTTTTAGTTTGTTGAGAATGTTGAGGTTGTCGTTGATTAATGTAAGTAAACGGGTCTCTTTAGCATTCTCAGGCGGAGCACCGCACGACACTATAAATAAAGATGCAACTGTGATTAAAATATATGCCTTAAATCTAATTTTATTTTCCTCCATAAAAACTGGTTTAAATGTAATATCTGACCATAGGATACTACCTGAACAGATTAAAATCAAATAAATTATTGCAATTTGTAAAAAAAATACTAAACAACTGAATTTATTGACCGAAATATAAAAAGTACACAAAAGGGAAGGGGAAGATTAATGTATAACAAAGAGTATGTAGAAAAAAATCTGATTGCATACATAGGCAACAAGAGGAGACTGATACCGCTTTTACTCGACAGTTTGAAGTCGATGCCCAGAGAGGGGAAATTTCTTGATCTGTTTGCCGGTACCGGTGTCGTATCGAGACTTGCCAAGTCGCTTGGATACGAAGTTTTTACTAATGATTGGGAGTATTATTCATATATAATCAACAAGGCTTTTATCGGTCTCGACGGGAGTGCTGTTTCCGGCGGTTTTGCCGCCTTTGGCGGAATGGATAAGGCTGTTGAAATTCTCAATAATCTTTCTGAAATAAATGAAGATGATAAATATTTCAGCAGATACTATTCACCGGAAGATGACGACAAACCGGATCTTGAGAATGAGAGACTTTTTTACACACGCAAGAACGGTTTAAAGATAGATATGATAAGAACTCAGATAGAAAACTGGTCGATTGAGGGCAAAATAAATGATGAGGAGAAAACTCTTCTGATCGCACTCCTTTTGTATGACGCATCGACTCACTCAAATACATCGGGAGTTTTTAAGGGGTTTCACAGAGGGTTCGGCGGGACAAACGGGGATGCTCTGGGAAGAATCCTGAAAACAATTGAACTTAAGAAGCCGGAACTGATATCGGGCAGTGCAAAGGTTTTTAATTGTGATGCTGTGAAGTTGTCCGGAGATCTGAAAGATACATGTTTTGATATAGTTTATCTTGATCCTCCGTACAACCAGCATCAGTACGGTTCAAACTATCACATTCTCAACACGATAGCTCTTTTTGACAAACCGCCAGTTAATAAGAATGTGATAATAAACGGTAAAAAGATAAACAAGTCTGCGATAAGAAAGGATTGGGTAAAAACGAAATCAACATTCTGCTACAAGAAATCTGCAACTGATGATTTTAAAAAGATAATAGAGAACCTTAACTGTAAAAGGATTCTGATCAGTTACTCTACAGACGGGATCATTCCATTCAACGACATACTCGAAATCCTCTCTGCCAAAGGTAAACTCGACATCGTAATGAGCGAGTACAACAAGTATCGCGGCGGCAAACAGGCCATCACGACGGAGCTTAAAAACATCGAGTTTATCCTCACTGTCGATACTGAAATGAAAGGATCTTATGAGGATATAAAGGCTGTTCATAAAAAACTTATCGTTAACAAGATGGAACTCCTTCTCAAAAAGACGATGAATCCGATGACTGCGGAGACTCTCG
>JBFZEO010000032.1:0-4238 GCA_041306845.1 Spirochaetota bacterium | reverse complement strand
TTTTTATGAGGGTAAAGTCAGGTATGAGGATTTTATTTTAGAAGAAGATTTGTCGTATTTTAAGAGGGTTCATCATGAGGCTTATCTCAATATGACTAATTTTTCGCTTGAGTATAGAATAGTTGACTCCGATGAAAATGTAAAATGGGTGCATGAAACCGGGACTATGATTTTTAATAAGAAAAAGGAAGTTATTCATACAGACGGGATAATAATCGACATAACTAAACATAAGATAGTTGAACGTGAGTTAAACAGGATTAATAGCATTCTATCTGAAAAAAACGAGGAACTTGAATACATAGTGCATATAAGATCGCTTGAACTGCAGAGTGTTCTGACAAAACTTGCCAGATCGGAGGAGAAAAAGTCGGTCAACGAGATAATTTCGGGTTTATCGCATGAATTAAAAACGCCGATTAGTGTATGCCTGACAGCGCTCTCGTATCTGAATGAGAGAAATGTGGAGATCGAGAGGCTTTTTGAGAGTGATGCATTGAAAAAATCTGATTATGTTGATTTTAAAGATATAATCGCTGAAACCGTAAAAATTATTATGAATAACTTGAAACATACAATCGCCCTTATAAAGAGCTTTAATCACATAACATCTGATCTGTCCAACGATCAGAGCGAAGTGATCAATCTCAAGTCACACGTTGACGGCATTATGATGGGACTGAAACCGATGTTAAGACAACATGCTCATATAATTAATAACAATATTTCTCCGGATCTAAATCTAACCACTTATCCCGGTGCTTTGAGTCAGGTGCTGATAAATTTGATTAATAATTCGTTTCTTCATGGTTTTGAGAATGTAAGAAGCGGGATAATCTCAATTAGTGCCGCTAATATTGAGGATGATTACGTGATTATCACTTATACAGACAACGGCAGCGGTATTGCCCCGGAGAATATCGACAAGGTTTTTGATATGTATTACACAACCAAAAAGGGGAAGGGCGGATCGGGGCTCGGACTCCATATCGTTAAAAAACTTATCGAAAACACGATGATGGGGAGCATCAAACTGCATAGTTCTCCAGGTCAGGGCGTAAAAATAACTATTACTCTGAAAGACCTTAAGAATTTATCTTAACATGAAAAAGTATCATTCATTAAGAATCTAAATCGTATAATTAGGAGAATCCTTTATATATTTTAGTCATCAGTCAATATCTTTACATGTTCTGCAAAATCATATATATTAAAATCCTGCTTTGAATCGATGATTGTAGCAGGCGGAGTTTCAAGTTTGAGCAGATCAGTTGATGTTTTTAATTCAAAATTTATGTGTCCCTACTTCGATGACGGGCGGGAGATGTTTTCGCAGAATGTGATGATTGATGAAAATAATGGCCAACTTTATTCTAAACTGATAGGGAAGGGGTACAGGCGGAGCGGCAATCTTTATTACCGGGTTATCTGTGAGGAATGTAAAGAGTGCATTTCGATAAGAATACCTGTGGATAAATTTACCGAAAATAAAAGCCAGCGGAGAGTTGTTGCCAAAAATCAAGATTTAAAGATTGTGATCCTTGAGAAACCTGAACTTACCAACGAAAAAATAACCCTTTACAGGAAATACTCATTCTCAAAACACGACAGGAGCGATGAACTTGATGACGACATGCAGAATCTTGTCGCTCTCCACTACTTATACCCGAGGATACTCGAATTTAATTATTATTACGGCGACAGACTGATTGCTGTGGGAATAGTGGACGAGACGGATGAGAGTTTGTCTTCAAATTATTTTTATTATGACACCGATTTTAATGATCGGAGTCCGGGTGTTTTCAGTATTCTCAAGGAGATCGAAACTGCGAGGATGCGTGGTAAGAAATATTATTATCTCGGTTTTTATATAGAAAAGTGCAGGAAAATGACATACAAAAGTAAATATTATCCAAATGAGATTCTCGATGAGAATAACAACTGGATAGAATTTATAACAGGATAGAATGGAACTTTATAAATCATATAATAACTATTTAAAACAGAAATATGGCGTGAAAACGTGGCGTCTCCCGTTAGCTCGCGATGAGGAGTGTCCAAATCGGCTTTTTGGGCGGTCCGGCTGTTCATTCTGCGACGGAAGTTCGTTTTTGCCGGACTACCTCACGCCCGGCGATGACATTGATACGCAGCTTATCAAGGGGCGCGATTTCTTCTCTGCCCGGCTTGGTGTCGGCAGTTTTCTTGGTTATTTTCAGTCCAATTCCAATACTTACGGCAGTAGAATGGAGCTCCGGGCAGATTACCGCAAGGTGCTCGAGAAGGAATTTATATGCGGACTTGTGATATCAACGCGCCCGGACAATATCGATGAGGAGATTGTTGATATCATAGAGCAGTTATCCGTCGAGTTTGATAAGGAGGTGTGGATCGAACTCGGTCTACAGTCCTCCGATGACAGCACTCTTAAACTCATTCAACGAAACCACACTTATAGTGACTTTGTAAATGCGGCGGCTCTCATAAAAAAGGGCGGGATAATTAAACTTGGCGTTCATATGATAATCGGACTTCCCGGCGAGGAGCCGGACAGAATTCTACTCTCAAACAGAAGACTTTTTACAGACAATGTGATAGACGGCGTTAAATACAGACTGCTTGACATAGTGGAGGGAACCGGAATTTATGAACTGTACCGGACTAATCCGGAGTTGTTTTATAAATTTGATGACGTGACTTTTACATCGCTTGTCTGCGACATCATCGAGATAATGCCGCCGGAGACCGTGATTATGAGGTTCGCAAATTTTAAGTCGCTTGAGAATGTTAATACTTCTGAAAACAGGGTAACAAAGGGGACTATCATCAGGCAGGTTGAAATGGAACTGTTAAGGCGGGGAACCAGTCAGGGCTGCCGTTACAAAAAATAACCCGATCATTTTTATGACCGGGTCTCATTCTCAACCAAAGGGCATATCTAATAACCTCACTTGGTTTCATACTCGTTCTTTTTCTCATATACCTCGTCGCTGAAATTCCAACATAAACAGATTATGCTGTGGTTTCAGCTTCTCGTCTATGAGAAAAACTACTTTGTTTGAACTGCAAGGTTACATAGAGGTGCCCTAAAAAGATCAGCTTTTACTTATGTTGCCGCCGCAGGACTTAATTATATCGAAGAATTCCGGAACCGTTACTCCGGCAGCTTCAGCGGTGTCAACTGTTGTTTCACCGTCGCAGCAGAGTCCGGCAATGGCAAGAGACATGACAACTCTGTGGTCGTGATGTCCGGATAGTGATGTTCCCTTAAGTTTGGAATTTCTGATAACTAATCCGTCCTCAAGCTCTTCTATGTCGGCACCCATTTTCTTTAGCTCCGTACACATGACTTTGATTCTGTCCGTTTCCTTGTAACGTGCCTGGAGTACGTTGTAAAGTTTGGTTTCTCCCTCAGCAAAACATCCGGCAACAGCGAGGGCCGGGAGTGCGTCGGGGATCGCATTCATGTCAATCTCAATCCCTTTTAGTTTGCCGCCCTTAATCGTTATGTATTCGTTATCTATGGTTACAGTTGCTCCCATTTTCTTGATGATGTTAAGCACCTCTTTGTCCCCCTGAGGGTCAGTTATGTCGAGGTTCTTGAGTTTAAACTCCCCGCCGCTTATCGCTGCAAGCACTATAAAAAATGTTGCTGTGGAGAAGTCAGCCGGTATGGTCTGCTTGAATGGTTTATAACTCTGTCCGCCTTTTACGGTGAATTTCATATAGTCCGGTGACTTTGTGTATTTAATGTTGAATTTATCGAGCCACCAGGTTGTGATGTCAACGTATGGGATCTCATTCAAGCGCGTAAGCTCAATCTCTGTATCGCCGCTGAAAAGCGGTGCACTCACAAGTATCGATGTGAGAAACTGGGAGCTCAATCCGTCGAGTTTGGTAAATCCGCCCTTTGCCGGCCCGCGGACTGCTGCCGGAGCTTTGCCGTTGTTTTTTGATGTGAAAGCCTCGGCGCCGAGGTTGTTGAGTGCTTCAATTACCGGTCCGACAGGTCTGTTGCGGATCTGATGGTCGCCTGTAAAGAATGTCCATCCGTCGGTCAGTGCAGCTATGGAGAGGGCTATCCTGAGTGTGGTGCCGGAGTTGCCGACGTCTATGATGTTGTCTGGAATGGAGGGTTTTGAGCCGAATCCTTTAACCTTGTAGTAGAGTCCGCAATCTGTAACTTCAGCTCCGAAAAGTCTGCTTGCTGTTATAGCACTTTTGGTGTCATCGGATAG
>JBFZEO010000030.1:0-3083 GCA_041306845.1 Spirochaetota bacterium | reverse complement strand
AGTCACTCTCACGCAGTTTCTGTTCTGTCTGGGCAAGCTTTGAGATGTCCGATCCCACCTCGATCACATGCGTTACCACTCCCAGTTCATCTTTAACCGGTATATATTTCAGCAGAATGGTAACCATTCTATCTGAACCAGAATGCAGCTCTCTCTCAATCCTAACCTGTTCACCGCTGAAACATCTGTCAATAGCCGGTTTTATAAAAATTTCGTATTCCATATTTTTCCATAGAAACTCAACTTTGTTGCCAATAACAGGCCTACTGTTATCAGTAAAAACAGATTCATAGTTGTTATTGATAATCTCATATGTGTAACTGCGATTAATCAAACCTATAAAATTATCGGAACCATCAAGTAGCGTCCCAAGTAATCTGTAACTGTCCGGAACCTGACTTATAAAGTCTAATTTTTTCTTTAAAAAGGAAACATAAAGAATTACTAATGAAGATAAAAAAAATAAGAGGGATAATAAAAGGATATAAAAGTTCATTTTCTCCGGCTGATATTGGTTGTTTTCTGCATTATACCTGATTTTTAATTTTTGTCAAAACAGGGAACTCCTCCATTCACCGCAAAACAAAAAATACTTTTTATCGTCAGTTTATGGAAAATATTTTTAAATCATACTAAACTATCTTAAAGACACCTCTAAAGAGCAGCTTTTTTAGAAATACCGCCAAAGGCGTAATGCTGATCTTGGCAAAATCAGTTATGAGGAAGGCTCTTGCAAAATTTCTATAGAAAAAAGTATTTTTGCAAGAGCCTCGAGGGATAACAAATTGAGAAACATAAACTTGGACTTCAGAAAAATACTTGTCATTGACGATGATGAGATAAATGTAAAGCTAATCTCGCTTATTCTGATGAAGAATAACTTTCAGGTGTTTACAGCACTATCCGGAGAGTCCGGATACGCACTTGCTCTAAGTTGCAATCCCGACCTGATTCTTCTCGATATCATGATGCCCGATATTGATGGTTATGAAGTGTGCAAAATTCTAAAAGAAAACAAGTCGACTTCTGATATCCCGGTAATTTTCCTGACAGCATCCAACGATCCGGACAGCATGATAAGAGGGTTTGAATCGGGAGCTGTTGATTACGTCACAAAACCATTCAGCAGAAACGAGCTGCTTGCAAGAGTGAATGCTCATCTCAAACTAAGAATAACGCTTGAGGAGATCGAGGAGAGCGAGAGCAGTTATAAGATGCTTTTTAACAATATGACAAACGGCTTTGTACTGCACAAAGTTGTTCGTGATGAGAATGGGGTTCCGGTTGATTACGAATTTATAAGGGTTAATCCTGCATTTGAAAAACTGACCGGATTTAGACATGAGGACGTGATATACAAATCTCTAAAAACAACTATGCCGAACACCCAGGAGACGTGGATAAAAAACTACACCATTACAGCCGAAACAGCCAAAGCCGTAAATTTTGAATACTATTCCAAAGAGATTGATAAGTATTTTGAAGTCATAGTTTTTACCCCGGATAGGATATTTTACGCAACGATTTTAAGTGATGTAACGCAAAAAAGGAAGGCAGAACTAAAATTAATTGAGTACAATGACAATCTTGAGAAACTCGTCATGGAAAAAACGGCTCAGCTTTCCATTTCACTTGAGAGGGAAAAAGAGCTTACCACAGAACTTCAGCGTGCTCTTGATAAAGAAAAAGAACTTGGTGATCTAAAAACAAGGTTTGTATCGATGGCATCTCACGAGCTTAAAACTCCGCTGACAACGATTATGTCGTCATGTGACATTCTCCTGAACTACAGAAACAAATACACAGAGGATAAAATTGAGAGCCGCCTGCGCGGCATAAAAGGGGAGGTAATACATATGACAAGGATGATTGAAGATGTCCTCCATATGAGCCGCCCGTTTGAGAAGGAAAAACCGCTAAATGTTGAAAGGATAAAAATTAGAAATTTTATAGACACATTGATATTTGATTTTTTGATAATAGACGAAAACAAGCACAATATAATTGTGGAATGCAGTAATGACATAGAAATATCTACCGATCCGGTAAGATTGAAGATGATAATCACAAATTTAATATCGAACGCGATAAAATACTCTCCGGAATCGGCAGAAATAAGAGTTAAGTGTATCTTTGAGAATGGTTCATTATCACTCTCCATACGAGATTTTGGAATAGGAATCCCCCCTGAGCATCGTGATAAAATATTTGAGCCGTTTCATAGATTTGAAAATGTCGGAACAATTAAAGGTACCGGACTCGGACTCTCAATTACCAAGCGTGAAGTTTATTTACTCGGAGGAGAAATAACCTATAATGACAAAGTGGATTCAGGTACTGAATTTATAATCAACATTCCAGATAAAAGCAGAACAGAAACTACAAAACAGAACTAAACAAGAGGGAGAAACAATATGGGCGTAATTGTATCTATAGAGGACGAGGATAACATTAGAGAAAACATAATGGATATCCTTGAAGTTGAGGGCTATAAAACTATCGGATTTGCGAAGCCGGCTGACTTTATCGATTATGTTAAGGAGAATGGTACAAGCGATATCGATCTGATAATTGCCGACATTATGATGCCCGGTATGAGCGGAATTGAGATGATAACCGAGATAAGCAAAACAAAAGCACTGATTTATACTCCGGTCATATTCCTTACCGCACTCGGTGACGATAAGATTATAGAAAAAGCCTATTCAACTGCAAAATTTCTTTTAACAGTGGACTACATAATTAAACCGTTTCAGATCGGTTGGTTTCTATCTAAAATAAAAACGATGATTGAGCTTAAAAAAAAGAGCAGCGATTTGATAAAGGCAAATGAGGAAATTCTAAAGACAAATCTCGAGATTAAAAACATACTTGACAGTTCTGACTCTAAAAATGAATATCTAACTGAACGTCTTAAAAAAATTCTAACTCAAAAAGATCTGGAGATAGAAAATACAATCAAACTTGTAAGGGAATTTATCTCAAAAATAGCGGTAAACGATCTCGCTTCTCTAAAATTTGTTGCCGCTATAGTTGAGAAGAACCAGCATATAATAGAAAATATTGTCGGGGAAGCGACTGAG
>JBFZEO010000026.1:0-8884 GCA_041306845.1 Spirochaetota bacterium | reverse complement strand
TCTTGTTGGTGCTGACACCGACCTCTGCCCCGAACCCGTATCTGTAGCCGTCGGAAAATCTCGTCGAACAGTTCACCATCACATTCGCTGTGTCAACCAGCTCGCGGAATTTTCTGGCAGAATCATTATCAAGAGTTACTATCGCATCGGTATGTCCCGACCCATATGTGTTTATGTGATCTATCGCATCATCGATTGTATCAACAATTTTTATCGATATGATGTAGTCGAGGTACTCGGTTTTCCAGTCCTTATCGGTCGCATCCTCAATATCCGGTATTATCTTTTTAGTTCTTGCGCACCCTTTTACATTCACCCCCTTAGCCTTGAGAGCTTTGTTAAGTACCGGCAGCAGTTGTCCGGCGATCTCCTTGTGCACCAGAAAAGTCTCGGCGGCGTTGCAGACGGAGACATACTGAGTCTTGGAATCAACTGCGATCTTTACCGCCTTGTCAAGGTCGAGTGTCCGGTCGAAGTAGACATGACATATCCCGTCGGCGTGTCCAAGTACCGGTATAGTAGAGTTCTTCTGGATGTACTGGACGAACTCATTCGACCCGCGCGGTATGATGAGGCTTATGTATTTGTTGAATGTGATTATCTCGGCAACATCCTCACGTGTCTCTATCAGGAAAACTGTATCAGCAAAAAGTTTATCAACATCAGTAATTGCCTTTACTATAAGATCGGCAAGGATTCTATTGGTATGAGCAGCCTCCCGCCCCCCTTTGAGAATGGCACCGTTGCCCGACTTGATGCAGAGTGTCGCTATCTGAACAAGCGCATCGGGTCTCGACTCAAATATGACACCGATAACCCCGATCGGAACTGAGAGACGCGTCAGGATCAACCCATCATCGAGTTCCCTTTTAAATATCACTTTATTCGCCGGATCCTCGAGTCTCATGAGCCCGCGGATACCATCTATCACAACATCCATCTTCTGATTATCAAACTTAAGGCGTTTTATTATCGGATCGGGGAGATTTTCCCTCGCTGCATTTTCGAGGTCGAGTCCGTTCTGTTTTAGAATGTTATCCCTGTTTTTATTGAGCATCTCTGCCACGGCATCAAGCGCCCTGTTCTTGAGATCGTTTGACGCATTCGCCAAGAACGTCTGAGCCTTTTTCATCCTCTTTAGTGTATCTTCCAGCATAATAAACCTCCGTAAAACCCCCGAAATTTGTAAGACACTCTATCATAAAAGAGGGACACTGTAAAATTAATTTATTTTTCAGTGAGCTGTCAGTATCTGAATGGAATTGCATGCAGGATAATTAAAAGCGTACTCAAGATATACTATTGCTATGATATAAAATATCTGGTACAATCTCCCCCATTACATCCTCAGTTAAAATTTGAATACGAAACAAATTTGTAAATTTTGACCATAGGGGGAAAAAGTTACAAGGGCATCTCTAATAACCTTGCATTTCAAACAAAGTAGTTTTTCTCATAGACGAGAAGCTGAAGCCGCATCATAATCTGTTTATGTTAGTATTTCAGCGACGAAGTATATGAGAAAAAGAGAGTATGAAACCAAGTGAGGTTATTAGAGATGCCCATAAGTTAAAATATCGGATGAGTTTTTTAGAAGCGGCTAAAAATAAATTATTGCGAGGTAGTTATAATATGAAAGTTTCATTGAAAAACGGTATTTTTGCAGGAATAGTTTTACTCATAGTAATTCTTGCTGTTTTCTTTTTCCTGCGTTCACAGACTCAAGATGTTACACAAAAGGCGGGGGGAAAAATAGATATAAAATCAATGATTTCCGATATCACAAAGAGTCAAAGTGATATTGTTTTAACTATTGGTATATTAAAATCAGATCAGACTAACTATAAGGTTTTTGGTGTAAATTCAACTGAACTAAAATCTGTTGAATACGACTATGAGATCGGCTCAATCTCAAAGACATTTACCACAGCTTTACTTTGTAAAGCTATAAATGAAGGAAAAATAGAGTTACAAACTCCAATATCAACATACTTACCGCTGAATTCCGCTGCTTTTTATCCGACAATCCTCAGTCTGGCAACACATACATCAGGATATGGCGATTACCCATTTGATGCCGCTACATTATCAACAAAACAACAAAAAATGATAGAATCCATTTTTTATAAAGAGAGGAAAAACATATACCGGGGGATCAATCGATCTTCTATTCTCAATGACATTAATTCTCATATATTGAAAAATAGATCATACGACTTTGAATACTCAAACTTCGGAATCGCAGTTCTCGGAACAGCACTTGGTGAAGTCTATAAAACAACTTATCCGTTGCTTGTCAAAGATTTTATTGATAAAGAGCTTGGCCTCACTAAAACGCGCATTGGGGACGGCACTGGAAATTTTGACCGTTACTGGGAGTGGAACTCTGACGATGTCTATATTGCATCCGGCGGAATTGTGTCCACCGTAACCGATTTACTGCTTTATGCGAAGATGCACCTGAATAATACACCCGGTTATCTTGCGTTGTCCCATTCTCCACACTACACCTCTCCCAAAGATGGAATACAAATGGGACTCGGATGGATTATTGATCCTGAGACCGGATACCACTGGCACAATGGCGGAACTTCATCTTTTACAAGTTTTCTTGGCATCGACCATCAGCACAACACAGCCGTTGTGATTTTATCCAATATCCCGGCACAGGCTGACGCTGATAATGACAAACTGGATGTTTTAGGATATGCAATCCTCGGCCGCTTGGGTGATAGTAAAAGCGATATCCTTACTGTTCTCGAATAGCTGTAAACTGCCATAAAGAAACGCTTTTATAAATCTATGGAAACTACTGATCGTTTTAAATATTTAAAATAATGTTTATTGATATAACTAATACTAAGAGTTCTACTATGAAAAAAACGAGTCCGAGAGCAGAGGAGATTATTCGTTTCTTTATCTTTTCGTTTTTTTCATTATCAATTTTTAATCTTTTTTCAAATTCCTCGTCGTCCGCATTATAGTAATCGGGCTTTTTATCATTCTCATAACCGAGAAGCGGTGTCATGGTTGACAATATGAGTCGGCGGCTTACAGTTACATAAAACGATATCGCCCCCAGCAGACCAAATAATGCTAATAAAATAAATTTAACCGATATATCCGATATCATTTCAAAGAGGACTGTTTGATCGGTCACTTTTGCCAGGTTTATTATGATAAAAGTCAACCCGAAGATAAAAATGATAAAAGTTAACGTTGATATGGATATTGTTTTTATAATCGGTTTAGAAATACAGTTTATTTGTTTGATTTGAATGCCTCATTAAATTTTTCGTTATTTTCGATAAAAATATCGGTGATAACAGGATCAAAGAAGATCCCTTTCCTCTCCGATATGTGTTCAACGACCTCACTATGAGTAAACGCCTTTTTATAAGATCTTTTTATCCTCAGAGCATCATAAACATCGGCTATCATCAGTATCCTTGCGCTTAGCGGGATTTCAAGTCCCTTTTTACCGTTAGGATATCCGGTGCCATCCCACTTTTCGTGATGATTTTCGGCGAGTCCGGCTGCGAGGATCAGGAACGATTTCTTGCGGCTTATCTTGATGATTGAAGCAAGTCTCTCATGCCCAAATATTGTGTGTTTCTGCATTTTCTCATATTCTGCTTCAGTGAGTTTGTTGGGATTCTTTAGAATGGAATCATCGATTCCAACTTTGCCGAGGTCGTGCAGAGAGGCACTGTACATGAGATCCCTTATGTACTCATTGTCAACTATGAAGTAGTCGGAGTCCAGCGGCATATTATTCTCTTTCAGAAGTTTGTTCAGGGTTTTATCATCTTTTTTTGACATGATCGATTCTGCCAGTATCTTAGTGTAAATGGTAACCCGCTCCTGATGATTGGCAGTTTCGATATCGCGCAGCTGCGATATCTGCTGAAGTGTAATGAGAAGTTCCTTTTGAAATTCATGGAACTCGTAATCATTTATCAGAAGGATCTCACTCATCTTGTATATAGAGTCAAACAACATTCTAACAATAAAATTTATCCCGGTCTTATCATCCTCGACTTTGATCGTGGGTTCAGACAATATCACATGACCGATACATGTTTTTTTATATTTATTAGTATTAATCTTCAAAAGTTCGTTCAGGAAAATTTCGGGTAATGCGGAAAACTTTTCATTTATCACCTGATCGGTCAGCAGATCCGGATCGTTAGATATGTAGATGTGGAGCAGTTCCGCCTCATTCTTATGATTATACGCCTTCAGTTTAGTTATAAAACGCTCAAACTTAGTGTCGTTATCCTCAAAAGTGCTTATCGACGATACATAATAATCTTTATCTTCAAAGTTTACCTTTGTGTACTCGTCAAATACACTCTTCTCCTCATCAGAATTCAAAGATTCGAGGAGCGGACTTATATATTTTGCACAGAATTCATCTTTCATTGTCTTATAAAAACTTAGTGAATTAAAAAGGGTAAAAAGCATCTCTCTGGAGAGTATTTTTGAGAGTTCCGTCCACAGATCGGAAAATATATCATCGTCCGGTTTCTCTTCAATTACGGTCTTGCGGAATGCTATTTTCAGGTCTGTAATATTGCACGAGTCCAGAACATCTTTATAAACATCAAGGAAGTTATCCATCTGGGCCTGAGATATATTTTTGAGTTTTATCATATCGAGGAGGTAGCGCGACAGAGTGTACTCATCCCCATAAATCGAATCAACGAGTCCGTCAAGCACGGTTACTACAAGGATTTTTTTAAAATAATTAGTGCGCAGATAATCGCTGATAAGTTTTTTTATCTTCTGTTGAATCCTCATCCTTGTTTTGGAACTGTTTATTATGTCATTCTCGATGTTTTTAAGATAAGACAGAAGGTACTCTGTGATCGCACGCTTAGTGGATGACTCCATAAGTTTTGATTTATAACTATTTGATTCGGTCGTCAGGCCGATAATCTCAGCATTTATATCGTCAAAGACTGAAACTGCTTCATCATCGCAGCCGCTCTTTATAAATTCTGCTTTGAGGGAATTTACGCAATTTATCAAATCACTGAGAGCCTTTTCTGACTTTGTATAGCCGGTTAAAACACTTTTTAAACTATTTTCATCCATTTCTTACTTACCAAAAATATTACTTATTGCTGCGATAATAACATAAATAAAAAAATAATCTACACAAATATACTATAATTACCGTTTGGGGAGTACGATGCGGAAAAGAGTCCCCCGTCCCTCTTGTGTATCCACTATTATCTGGCCGCCATGATTTTTTGTAACTATAAAATAACATATCGGCAATCCAAGACCTGTCCCCTCGCCTGTCCTCTTTGTTGTAAAAAAAGGATCAAATATCTTCTTTTTAACGATGTCATTCATCCCGGGACCATTATCCTCGATCTCAACAGCAATCTCAGCATCGCTCTCACTCAATCTTATCTCGATAATACGCTCTTTACCTCTCATCTCCCCCAGCGCCTCAGCCCCATTCTTTATAATATTAAAAAACACCTGCTGCAGTTCACCGGAATTACAATTTATGAGAAATTCTTTTGCCTCATATTTTTTGATTATCTTTATATTCTTGAAATCATATTTCTTTTTAAGATTAAAATCATTACCTGCGAGTTCAAGAGTATTTTCGATTATGTTTCTGACAGAATCAATCTCATGGAAATTACTATCATTCTTTCTTGCAAAATTAAGCATATTCCTTACAATACTTGAGATTCTCTGAGATGCACTCTTAACCCCTTCAATTATCTCATTCACCTTCCGATGTCTTATATATTTCTGAACATCATTAATATTGACGTTTATCTCAGCACTCTTTTTCTGATTAAGAGCATTCTCCGGATCAAAATACTTCTCAAAAAGCTGCATTGCCTGAAGTATTCCGGCAATGGGATTATTAATTTCATGAGCCACACCGGCGGCAATGATCCCAAGCGACATCATTTTCTCAGATTGAACAAGGAACTCTTCTATATTGGTTTTGTTGGTGACATCATCAACACGTATTACGTAACTGTTACCCGCATTCTGAGGGATCCTGAAACATAGGATATCAAAGATAAAAGTTCTACCTTCGAGGTTCATTTTTCTATTCTTATGAACATAGCTGTTTAAAAGATCCGATTCATTCACCATATCGAGAATATTTCTGGTAAACTCCATCACAATTCCGGTGTAGCCGGTCTTGTCAAAATTAAAGAACTCTATAGCCGCTTTATTGAGAATGTTAATCTCTTTTGATTCATCAAGACCTATTATCATAGACGGCATATAATCTATAATCAGATTTATTGACCTTTTGAGATTTGATATTTCTTCATCTGCCCTCTTCCTGTCACTTATATCGCGAACGGTGACAATCATTAGATTTTCATTATCAATCTTTGTCGGCCTTATCCCAACCTCAACCCAGAATAAACTTCCATCTTTCCTTTTAGCATGCCATTCAAAGAGCGTAGAACCAAGTTCCCTCGCCCTAACCCACTCTTTTTCGGCGTATTCCTGGTTGTAAGGGGGAATATTACTGCTCAGATCGAGTATATCAAGTTTAAGTGCTTCATTTTTAGTGTAGCCGTACATCCTGCACATTCCTTGGTTAACATCCAGGATCTTGCCGGTAAACGAATCCTGGATAAACAAAGCATCGCCTATTCCGTCAAAAACGGCCTGAATCTTATTTTTACTCGAACTCAATTCATTCTCAACTCTCCGGCGATTGTCAATCTCATTCTCAAGATTTTTTATCCTATCCTGCAACTCCGGGTAATAACTCTTCCTGCCGGAAGTATCCCCGAGTCCGAGTATTTTGTTTAAAAGATCATCACCGGCCTCATAATGCTCTGGCATAGATACTCTCCAGATCTTTAACTGATAACTTTTTAGGATTAGTTATGAGACAAGGATCATTTGCCGCATTGCCGGCAAGAAGTACTATATCCCCATCCTTAACTCCCCTGCTGTGCAGTCCGGGTTTTATGCCTGCACGTTCTATCAGATCAACAAGGGCATGATAAAGTGTTTCCCTATTCTTAACGTTATCTTTGTCTACGTTGTATCCGAGAATTGATAGAACGTTGTTATACTTATCAGCAGCCGACTCATAGTTATAGTAAACAACATCTGGTAAAAGGACAGAATTACATTCTCCATGCGGCATATCAAACAACCCGCCCAGACTATGCGCCATAGCGTGAACAGCCCCAAGACTTGCGTTGGAGAATGCGAGTCCGGCCTCCATGCATCCTAACATCATGGAGTACATATCCTCTAGTTTTCTATCGGCAGACACGGCATTAATGATATTTGACTTTATGATCCTGATCGCCTCAACAGCATGGATATCGGTAACTGCCGATGCTCCGAGCGAAACATAAGCCTCTATGGCGTGAGTCATAGCATCTATACCGGTGCAGGCAGTGAGGTACGGTTCCATCTCCATAAGGGGAACCGGATCGATTAACGCTACATCCGGGATGATTGCTTTTGATATTATAGCTATTTTAACCGCAGATTTTGTTTTATTGATGATAGCAAATTGCGAGAGATCGGCAGCGGCACCCGATGTCGTCGGGATACAGATAATCGGAGGTATAGGAACACTTACCTTGTCAACTCCCTCATAATCGAGGATAGAACCTCCGTTTGATACAACTATCCCTATTCCTTTAGCACAGTCTATCGGGCTGCCGCCGCCGACAGCTATTATAAAATCACACTTTTCTTTTATAAAAAGGGAAACCCCCTCTGCAACTTCATAATCTCTCGGATTTGATGATACTTTATCAAAGATCTTATAGCTGATATTTTTAGCAGACAAAACTTCACTTACTGATGCGCATATCCCGTGCCTGATTACACCCGGATCGGTCACCAGCAGCACTCTGGTAGCGCCAAGCTTTTCTGTATACTGCCCGGCAAGATTTATCACACCTTCCCCGAAAATAATCTCGGGACACGCAAACTTTCTGGGTGACATATTGTTCATAATGACCTCCGTTCAACAGCAAAATACTAATAATGCATCCCGCTATAATTATTATAGGTTAAAAATATTATTAAGCAAATTGTCTTTATTATTTTTTTATTTTAAGTTATTCTTTTACGATTATTTTAGGGCACCACTAATAACCTTGCATTTCAAACACAGTAGTTTTTCTCATAAACGAGAAGCTGAAACCACAGCATAATCTGTTTATGTGGGAATTTCAGCGACGAAGTATATGAGAAAAAGAGAGTATGAAACCAAATGAGGTTATTAGAGATGCCCTTTATGGAGATTGCTGCAGAATGGAATTAATTTTAGCTGGATCAATAGAAAATCTTTTTGAACGGTTTATAAGCGACTTTAATAATCTCAGATGCCGGCAGGGAGATCCGTTCTACAGCCCGCTGGTCATCATTCCCAACAACAACCTCAAAAGATGGCTCAACCTGAAAACAGCAGAGTCATGCGGCATCGCAGTAAACATAGATTATGAGTTCCTCGAAAAGGGGCTGTTTGATATGATAAACGGGATATCGAGCGGCATAAATGATGAATACGTCCTCCTCGGATATAAACACCACAGCCTCGATCTCCTACTCATAATACTATCTATAATCATAGGCAATAAAAACAAACATCTCGAACCGGCTCAAAACTATATCAGATCCTCTACAAATTCCGAAACAGACATCAACTTCATCAAACTCTGGCAGCTCTCGGAGAAACTCGCCTTCTACCTGCGGGAATACGAATATCAACGAAAAGATATGATAGAGACCTGGCAGGATGAAAAATTGTATTGTACCGACGGCGGAGAATCTTCATTGTACATAAAAGATATAGAAGAGATGGAACGGGAGATATACAACACAATATTCAAAGACGAGTCGATCAGAAAAC
>JBFZEO010000025.1:0-6791 GCA_041306845.1 Spirochaetota bacterium | reverse complement strand
CCCTTTACAACGAACAAACCGCTGTCCGGAACAGATTTATGTAATCTGTACGCCATCGACACCGGCAGAGCTGCATCCCTATCGCCCCAGTACAAAAAAAGCGGTTTAACAATCCTCGATGACAGGTACCCGAAATCCTCGTTCACAATCCGCACAAGGATCTGCCGCATGACTGGCGACGCATTTTTATAATCCTCGGAACCGGACTTCGATTTAAGCGCTTCAACACGCCTTTTCCCGCCGGGAGTGAGCATGCAGAGCTTCTTCATCAGTTTGTAACTCCAAACTTTCAAGTAATAAACCGGCGAACGTCTGTTCCTCAGCACGCTTGGCGCTATGAGTATTATGTTACTGAAAAGCTGCGGTTTTAGCGCTGCGGTGTAGAATGCTATTTTTCCGCCGAATGAGTGTCCCACCACCGCACATCCGTTTATCCCCAAAACATCGATAAAACCGGAAACAATCTCTGAATATTCGGGAGTACCCCATTCACACTCAGGCTCACCACTGCCGCCGAACCCGGGAAGATCAAGCGAAATAATCCGGCAGCTGTCGGACAACCCATCATAGATCAGCTTCATGTTATATTTATCTGCCCCCCAGCCGTGGAGGAACAACACAACAGGACACCCCTGTTTATTGTTATCTATGTACGACAGATGAAGATTATTGATTGATAAACTTTTTTGTTCCATAGTTAGCTGCTGCCGGTCTGTTTAAATAAAATCTATATATTCTTTTTTGGTTATGTTATTTGACAACCGTGCGGTTATCATAATATACATCCCGGTAGTAAACACATTTATAAAAACAGCGATCCTCGACAATAGAGGCGCAACGGCGAGGAAGATAAGATAACTTGTCTCCTCAAACTTGAGAGTCGGTTCCTTGAGAATCATAGCTATCAGGATAAGGAATCCCATCTCATTGGCGCCATCGAGTCGCAGAGAGGAAATGATTATCAGTAAAAATAGGAGCATCTGCAGTCCGAGAGAGAGTGAGTTCTGCGAATACCCGATTAAAAGCGTCATGATTATCACGGCGGCGACTATCCCGCTCCCGGTCTGGTTGACAACCGATCCCAGCGGCGATACAAAATCGGCAAGATCTTTACCTACCCCGACATTCCTCTTGAGATGATAATTAAGCGGGATAACTGTACTCGCTGTATTACCGGTAAAAAAACCGGTCAGCGCCGCACCAAGCAGGCCAAGATAATACTTCCATATACTCTCTTTCAGGATAAATCTCAATAAAACAGAAAGTATAATCATCAGCAGAACAACAACAATCAGGATTGCGCTGAACGGTTTGATAAAATTGACAGTAAGTTTGGCAAAATTTATATCAAACCTGAATAACGATGCTATCATAAAAATACCGCCGATCGGAAATATCTCTACAAACTGAACGGCAATTTTATCCATTATCTCGTTGAATGATGACACTGACTCAAAGAAATAATCTCCCTTCTTGCCGGCACTGACAGTCCCGTAACCAAAAATAACTGCAAGAAAAACAGCCGGAAGCAAGAATTTGATCTGACCGACAAAAACATCTGTCACATTTGAAGCAACAACTTGCTTGAAAATATCAGAGAAATTAAAAATCTCAAAGTTCTGGGCAAAACTCTGCTCAACCTTAAAGTCGCTCGACGGCTGAAATATCGATATATTCATTATAAAAATTGATATTATCACCGAGAAAACAAGAAAAAACATAGCCGCACCGAGGAATATCAGAAAATCTTTCCATACAGATATCTTCTGTCTCTTAAGATTAACAACTCCGAGGTAAGTTTTTACCGATATAAAAACAACGCTGAAATATAAAAGCAGATTGAGAGATATGTTTGACAAGTATTTAAATGTATTTTTAACCGCCTCTGAATCGGCCGGCAGAAAAAAACTAATTATTATTCCTATAACCAATGCAACTAAAAGTTTTAACCAGATTTTCACAGGATAACTCCATATAATTTTGTATTGCAATCAGAAGAACAAAATTCTGCACCATCTGACAGCCAGCCTATAATAAACAATTATTATATTTTAATCAATCTTTAATATCAAACCTAAATTAAAAAAACTAATCAGGTAATTATTTTGGACATATCTTTGATTTTTTGATATAAATAAGATACCAAAAATTTATATTTCCAAAAGGAATAATTATGACAGGATTTATCACATATCCGGAATGGCTCCATCCCGAAGTTTTCCACGGGATCAATTTTCCGTCATTCCTCAGTATACTCGGACAGATCAGATGGTACAGCGTGATGTATATCGTCGGCTTGACAATTTTTTATGTACTCGCGAGATACATTATGAAAAAAGACCAAATTAAATCTGTTACAGTCAAAAACCTCGATGATATTTTTTTTATGGGTATTATTGGAATGTTGCTCGGCGGCAGGATATTTTACTGCCTCGTTTACAACTTTGATGCTTTTGCCGATAAACCGTGGGAGATCATCATTCCATACGACTTCAGCGCCCGCCAGTTTGTAGGTTTTGCAGGAATGTCATATCACGGAGCTGTAATCGGTATTTTTACAGTAATCGTTGCCTATATATTAATCAACAAAATAAATCTCCCGGAATTCTCCGACCTGATTTTTACGGCGGCACCATTAGGCTACACTTTCGGCAGGATCGGTAATTTCATCAACCATGAACTCTACGGTCGAATCACTTCTGCACCAACCGGAGTAATATTCCCCGTAAGCAAAGAGGATTATCTGCCGCTCAATCTCCCCGATGTTCAGAGAGTGCTTTCCGAACTCGGATGGAAAATAAACGAACTTACATTAACAGTTACCTCCAAAACAGGTGAAATCATAGATAATGTTATGGGAAAAACATTTATCGGGAATACAGCTGTAGATGCGATCAACCTTCCGAGACACCCGTCACAATTATACGAGTCTTTCTTTGAAGGGATTTTTCTTTTTCTGATTATGTGGTTTGTCTGCCGAAGATTTAAATTCTTCAAGGGGCTCATGGGGGCAGTTTATATAATCGGATATGGAGTTGTAAGGTTCTTCATAGAATTTTTAAGACAACCTGATTATCAGTTTACTAACTATGAATCCGGCAAGTTTGTGGGGACAGTAGCCGGCGGACTCTCAATGGGACAGATACTCTGCCTCATCATGATAGCAGCCGGAGCGGCTTACGGGATTTATATCAAATATATCTATAAATTACCTCAAAATGCGGCTTTAAATAAAAATAGGTCAAAATAACAGCACAATTTTGTAGTTAAAACCTTGACACAAAGTTCTATTTTATTTAAATTAAGTAAATTTTTTTAACAGGAGATAAACATTGTCAACAACATTAAATAAAGAGATTATTGATAAAATAACAGAATGGACCAATCCGCCGTACGGTGCGGACTGCATCAAAGAGATAAAATCCCTAAAGGATTCGGGCAACGATAACGAGCTGCTTGAGAGATTCGGCGCTGATCTCGAGTTCGGTACCGGCGGTTTGAGGGGAATAATAAGATTCGGCACAAACGGAATGAACATTTACAACATAGCAAAAGCTACCCAGGGACTCGCTAACTACATTCTCAAACAAAAAATAAGTTCACCAAAGGCTGTTGTTACCTATGACTCAAGGAACTTCTCTAAGGAATTTGCCGAGGAAACAGCAGTAATATTCGCCTCAAACGGAATCAAAACATACCTCACAAAAGAGATGAGACCCACTCCTCAGTTGAGTTTCGCAATCAGACATTACGGATGCACGACAGGAGTTGTTATCACAGCCAGTCACAATCCTAAAGAATACAACGGATACAAGGCATACTGGTCTGACGGAGCTCAGATGATAGCTCCTCACGACAAGGGTGTAATCGACGAGGTTCGTAAGATTACAAAGCTCACAGACTGCAAAAAAGAGAATTTTAAAACGCTTCTTGATAAAGGAATGATAGAGTACGCCGATGAAAAACTCGACGAGGCGTTCCTAGGGGAACTTCTGAAACTCTCCATAAACAAGGACAACATCGCCGGCAGCAACGTAAAAATAGTATTCACACCGCTGCACGGAACCGGAGCCGCACTCGTACCCAAAATACTCGACAAACTCGGACTCAAGAACATAAGCTACGTGAAAGAACAGATGGTTCCGGACGGCAACTTTTCGACAGTTAAAAAACCTAACCCGGAAGAAAAAGAGGCTCTGACACTCGGCATCGAACTCGCAAAAAAAGAGAACGCAGATATAGTTATAGCCACCGACCCGGATGCTGATAGAATGGGAATTGTCGTAAAAAACAAAAACGGCGAGTACGAAATCCTCTCCGGCAACCACATAGGAGCGATCATCGAGCACTATGTCCTCAGCGCAAGAAAAAAAGCCGGAACACTCCCTTCAAACGGCGCCGTTGTAAAAACGATAGTTACTACCAATCTGCAGGACAAAATCGGCGAGTCATTCGGCTGTAAAGTCTTCAACGTGCTGACAGGGTTTAAGTTCATAGGTCAGAAGATAAGGGACTTTGAGAATGATAAAAACTACACATATCTCTGCGGCGGCGAGGAGAGCTACGGATATCTCGTCGGCACACACGCGAGGGATAAAGATGCAATTGTTGCAACTATGATGATAGCCGAGTGCTGCGCCATGCTTGCCAAGTCCAACAAGACGCTCTCCGATTATCTCGAAGATATTTTTAAGGAATACGGATATTATGATGATAAAACGGTCAATGTAGATATCCCCGGCCTTTCCGGTCAGAAAACCATTAAAAAAATCATGGAACACTTCAGAGCAAATCCGCGTAAGTCTTTCGCCGGCGTCAAAGTTGCAAAAGCTGTCGACTATCTAAACGATAAGGTTACTGATGCTCCCGGCAGTCCTTGTGAATTGCCAAAGTCTGATGTTATCCAGTACTTCCTCGAAGACGGAACAAAAGTTGCTCTCAGACCATCGGGTACAGAACCAAAAATCAAGTTCTACTTCTCTGCATCTGGAAAAACAAATGCCGATGTTAAGGCGAAACTCGACTCCTACAGCGATGATCTGAACAAAGAGGTAAAAAGTTTAATCTAAGGGAATGGAAAAGTCTCTTTACAATAAAAAAGGCAGCACAAGAAAATGAGTTGTTTAGGGCACCTCTATGTAACCTTGCATTTCAAACAAAGTAGTTTTTCTCATAGACGAGAAGCTGAAACCACAACATAATCTGTTTATGTGGGAATTTCAGCGACGAAGTATATGAGAAAAAGAACGAGTATGAAACCAAATGAGGTTATTAGAGATGCCCTTTAACAAAAAACACTTTACAATGTGCTGCCTTTTTATTTTCTCTGAGAGGCAGTCTCATTTTTCCATGCAGAATGGTACCATTGCCGTAATCATACAGCCTCCGTATCAAAAAAGGAGATTTAAAATGACTGAATCACGAATACGGGAAATCATTAGACAAGGTGAAGGGATCTCAGTGGAATTTAAAGAGAGCCGGACAAACTTAAATAAAGACATTTTTGATACCATATGTGAATTTTTAAACAGATACGGCGGAGAAATACTTCTTGGTGTGAATGATAAAAATGAGATTACCGGTATTGAGGCAAAAGCGGTAGACAGAATCAAAAATGATTTGGTAACCACTTTGAACAATCCGCAGAAAATAAGCCCGTCCGTCTATCTCAGTGTTGAAGAAGTCGAGATCGATAATAAAAAAATACTATATATATATGTACCTGCAAGCTCTCAAGTCCATAAGTGCAACGGAAAAATATTCGATAGAAATGAGGACGGAGACTTTAATATTACCGAAAACAATAGTCTTGTAACCGCTCTTTATATGAATAAACAGACAGTCTACACTGAAAACAAGATTTATCCGTATTGCAGACTTGAAGATTTGAGAGCAGACCTGATATCAAGAGCAAGAAAATTATCCATTAATCAAAGACCAAATCACCCATGGAAAGATATGGATGATATGGAACTTTTGAAAAGTGCCAAACTATTCTCAAAGGATTATCAGACAAATCATGAAGGATTTACACTTGCTGCAATCCTGTTATTTGGTAAAGACGAAACTATCTTGTCGGTACTCCCCCACCACAAAACCGACTTGATTTTAAGAAGGGAAAACATCGACCGGTACGATGACCGGGATGATGTCAGGACAAATTTACTGGACAGCTACGACAGGATAATTGCATTTATACAAAAACATCTTTCAGATCCCTTCTATATGGAAGGAACGCAGAGGATAAGCGTACGGGATAAAATTTTCAGGGAAGTTGCATCAAATATTCTCATTCACAGAGAGTACTTTAATGCTTTCCCTGCAAAAATAATCATTGAAAAAGACAGAGTATATTCCGAAAACAGCAACAGACCTCACGGACACGGAATAATAAATACAGTAAATTTTTCGCCGTTTCCTAAAAATCCTGTAATTGCAGGGGTATTCAAAGAGATCGGGTTTGCAGATGAACTTGGCTCGGGGATCAGAAATATGATGAAGTATGTAAAGATATATTCAAAAGCAATGCCTCAACTTATTGAAGCGGATATTTTCAAGATAATAATTCCACTAACCGCGCAAGATACCGCGCAAGATACCGCGCAAGATACCGCGCAAGATGAAACAAAAAGAGTTGAGGAAATATTGGAGTTTTGTAGAGAACCAAAAACAAGAGATGAGATTCAGGAATTTACGGGACTGAAACACAGAGAATACTTTAGAAAATCAATTATGAATCCATTGATTGAAAAAGGACTTCTAAAACTGACTATACCGGAGAAACCAACAAG